>NZ_JBIRTJ010000003.1:0-135442 GCF_044334695.1 Streptomyces sp. NPDC020747
ACATGACATGGTGGACGGGGTATCAACATATCTGGCGTTGATTTTTGGCACGCTGTTGAGTTCTCAAGGAACGGACGCTTCCTTCGTACTCACCCTCTCGGGCTTTCCTCCGGGCGCTTCCCTTCGGTCTTGCGTTTCCGACTCTATCAGACCGTTTTCCGATCCGATTTCCTCGGTGCTTTCCGGCCTTTCGGCCTTCCGGCGATGTTGACTGTATCAGATCCTTTCGGGCCTGACTCCCTGTCAACAGGGTTTGTCTTTGCGGCTGTTGGGCCGTTCCGACGTTCCAAACTTTAGCGGATCCTCTCGGCAGTTCCTAATCGGGCTGCCGGCCTCAAATCGAATTGAATTCGGGCATGCCGAATTCGCCCCGTTGAGGAGGTCGTGCTGATGGTTTGGTGTGCCGCTTCTGCGGCGGAGGTGCTGTCGCAGAACCGTTACGGCCCCGTGGCAACTCGAAGAACCTTACGGATCGGCGAGGGGAGTGTCAAGTCTCCCCCGGGCGACCATCCGGCAAACCAGAGGCGGGCAGGAAGTCCGAGCCGGAGCCGAGCCCCAACTCGGGCCTCAGTCAAGGTCGGTGAGCCGACCGCCGGCGTCCGGCTGGGCGTGCTCCACGCGGCGCAGCAGCCGGGTCAGCACCTCGCCGAGGACACCGCGGTCCTCCGGGGATAGGTCCTGGAGGAGGTCTTCCTCGAAGACCGTGGCAAGGCGCATGGCCTCCAGCCACTTCCCGCGCCCCTCCTCGGTCAGCTCGACGATGACGCGTACGCGGTTGGACTCGTCGCGTTCCCGGGTGACCAGGCCCTCCGCGACCATGCGGTCGATGCGGTGGGTCATGGCGGCCGGGGTGAGGCCGAGGCGCTTGGCGAGGTCGCTCGGGCCCATTCGGTAGGGGGCGCCGGAGAGGACGAGGGCCTTGAGGACCTCCCACTCGGCGTTGCTCATGCCGAGGGTGGCGGTCTGGCGGCCGTAGGCGACGTTCATGCGGCGGTTCAGGCGGCCCAGCGCCGAGACGATCTTCTCGACCTGGGGGTCGAGGTCCTGGAACTCGCGCTGGTAGGCGGCGATCTGCTCTTCGATCGTCGGCTCGCTGACGCGGCGGGTGTCACCCATGGCCGCAGTATGGCACGCGCTCGCTTGGCGTTGAAGTCCTTCGAGATGTACTGTTTAGCTTCTTACTTTAGCTTCGAAGTCTTCACCTCTAACTCCTGAGGCAGACGTAAGACTTCCCTACCAAGGCAGGTGAAAGTGACCAGGGCGATGGGCGCTGAGATGCGCCGGATCCATGTGGGCAACGCACTCAGCGCGTTCGGGCTCGGCTTTACCGTCCCGTATCTGTACGTCTATGTGGCGCAGGTACGGGATCTCGGTGCGATGACGGCGGGTCTCGTGCTCGCCGTCTTCGCCGTGGCCGCGCTCGTGGTGCTGCCGTTCGCCGGGCGGGCCATCGTCCGCCGGGGCCCGCTGCCGGTGCTGCTCACCGCCCTGGTCACCGCCGCCGTCGGCGCGCTGAGCCTCGGGCTCGCGAGCGGTTCGACGACCGTGCTGCTGTCCGCGGCGGCGCTCGGAGCCGGTCAGGCCGTGATGCAGCCGGCGCTCGCGACGATGATCGTGGACTTCTCGTCGGCCGAGACGCGGTCGCGCGCCTTCGCCACCCAGTTCTTCCTGCAGAACCTCGGGCTCGGGGTCGGTGGGCTCATCGGCGGTCATCTCGTCGACGCCTCGCGGGCGAGCTCGTTCACGCTGCTGTTCTCGATCGAGGCGGCGATGTTCCTGCTGCTCGTGGTGGTCATGGTGACGGTACGGATGCCGCGTACGGCCAAGGTCGAGGGTGCTCCCGGAGGGGCCAGGGGCAGCTGGAAGCAGTTGCTCGGCAACCGGGCCATGGTGCAGCTGTGTGTCGTGGGCTTCGTGTTGTTCTTCGCCTGCTACGGGCAGTTCGAGTCGGGGCTGAGTGCGTACGGCGTCGAGGCGGCGGGGATCTCCACGTCCGCGCTCGGGACCGCGCTTGCCGCGAACACGGCGGTGATCGTGGTCGCCCAGTTCGCCGTGCTGCGGTTCGTCGAGCGGCGGAAGCGGTCCCGGGTGATCGGCGCTGTCGGGCTGATCTGGGCCCTCGCCTGGGTCGTCGCCGGGTACGCGGGGCTCGGGCACGCCAGCCAGACCATGGCCACGGCCGCGTTCGTGTCGACGTACGCGCTGTTCGGGCTCGGGGAGGCGATGCTGTCGCCGACCGTGGCGCCGCTCGTCGCGGATCTGGCGCCGAGCGGGATGGCGGGGCAGTACAACTCCGCCTTCGCCCTGGTGAAGCAGCTGGCGCTCGCGGTCGGTCCCGCGGTGGGCGGGCCGATGGGGGCCTCGCTGCATGCTCCGTACGTCGTGACGTTCCTGCTGTTCTCGTTGGGGATCACGTTCCTGGCGGTGCGGCTGGGGAAGCAGCTCACTCCCGTACAGAATCAGCCGTCGTTGGCGAAGAGCCGGGTTGTCGCGCGGGGCGGGGCTTCGGCGGATGCGGTGCAGACCGCCGCCTGACTGGCGTGCAGGGCTTGAGAGATGGCGGACGGCCGTCACCACTGATGTGGTGGCGGCCGTCCTGTGTTTTGTGTGGCGGTGCTCAGTGGATGGCTGTGACCAGGGTGGATGTGAACGGGAGCATTGCCGTGCCGTCGGGGTTCGTGTGGTCGGTGAGGGTCGCGGCGATCACCTCGGCGGCCTGCGTGAGGCGGTCCGGGCCGCCGGCGTCCTCCATGGCCTGGCCCCATGGGACGGCCGACAGGTGGCCGCGGGCGAAGGCGGCGAGCGGGGGCAGGGTGATGCCGAAGGTGATGTCGTGGCTGACCACGTCGTGGAAGCCCGCGTCCGCGAGGGCGGCCGTGAGGCGTTCGGCGGGGCAGGAGAAGGCCATCGCGAAGTGCGCCTCCGCCTCCGGGCCGCCGTACTCGGTGATCGCGCGGTGGTGGGCCAGGAAATAAGGGGAGCGGTCGCGGGCGGCCCAGGCGGTGGCGGCGAACCGGCCGCCGACGCGCAGGACCCTGGACGCCTCGACGAGGGCCGCGCCGAGGTCGGGGAAGAACTGGACGCCCTGCTGACAGAGGACGGCGTCGAACGTGTCGTCCGGGTGGGGGAGGCGGTCGGCGGGGGCCACGGTGAACTCGATGTCCGGGTACATGCGGGGTGCCCTGGCGGCGGCCACCTTGAGCATGGCCTCGCTGAAGTCGGTGGCCGCGACATGGCCCGTGGGGCCGACCCGGGCGGCTGCCGCGCGGGCCGCGAAGCCGGTGCCGGAGGCCACGTCGAGGACCTGGTGGCCGGGACACAGGTCCACGGCGTCCAGCAGCGCCTCGACGAACGGCGCCATGATCGGTGCGCTGTACTCCTCGTAGCGCTCGGGAGCGCTGCCTTTGAGCTGAAAGCCCGTTTCGTCTGCCTGGGGTGAGCTGGTCATGGGTGAGCTACTAGCACCGCGGGGCGGGTCCGACCAGATGCCGCGCGGCCTATGGGTCACGTGATACGCGGCTCGTGGGTCACGTGGTGCGCGGAAGTGCGAACTCGCACCAGACCGCTTTTCCGCCGCCAGGGGTGCGGCGGGAGCCCCAGTTCGAGGCGATGGTGGCGACGATCGCGATGCCGCGGCCGGACTCGTCGGCCGGCTCGGCGCGGCGGCGGCGCGGGAGGTGGTCGTCCCCGTCGGTGACCTCGACGATGAGGCGCCGGTCGGTGCGGCGGAGTCTGAGGCGCATCGGCGGGGTGCCGTGCTGGAGGGAGTTGGCGACGAGCTCGCTCGCGGCCAGTACGCCGAGGTCGTGCAGGTCGGTCGGGAAGCGCCAGCTGGTGAGGACGCCGGAGGCGAAGGCACGCGCGCGTGGGGCCGCCTCGACGCCGCCGAGCAGCTCCAGTGCGGCGTTGCGGAAGAGCTCGCTGTCCGGTCCCGTACGGGCCGGGTGCTGGAGGACCAGGACGGCGACGTCGTCGTCGTGGTCGGCGGTCACGCCCGCCGAACGGACCAGGCGGTCGCAGACCACCTGGGGGGTGCCCGTGGCGCCGGCGAGGGCGCGCTCCAGGGAGGCGATGCCCTCGTCCAGGTCCGCGTCCCGGCGCTCGACCAGGCCGTCGGTGTAGAGCACGGCGGTGGAGCCGGGGCCGAGGGGGATCGAGCCGGAGGCGTGCATCCAGCCGCCCGTGCCTAGCGGTGGGCCGGTGGGTTCGTCGGCGCGCAGGACCGTGCCGCTCTCGTCGCGGACGAGGATCGGGAGGTGGCCGGCGGAGGCGTACACCAGGCGGCCCTCGTTCGGGTCGTGGACCGCGTACGCGCAGGTGGCGATCTGGTTGGCGTCGATCTCCATGGCGAGGCCGTCCAGGAGCTGGAGGACCTCGTGCGGGGGCAGGTCGAGGCGGGCGTACGCCCGGACCGCCGTGCGGAGCTGGCCCATGACGGCCGCCGCGCGGACGCCGCGGCCCATGACGTCGCCGATGACGAGGGCGGTGCGGCCGCCGCCGAGGGTGATCACGTCGTACCAGTCGCCGCCGACCGCGGCCTCCGTGCCGCCGGGGTGGTAGGTGGCGGCAACGCGCAGGTCGTCGGGCTCTTCGAGCTCCTGGGGCAGCAGGGAGCGCTGGAGGGTGACGGCGGTCTCGCGGTGCTGCCGCTCGCTGGCGCGCAGCCGCTCGGCGGCCTCGGCGTGGTCGGTGACGTCGGCGGCGAAGATCAGTACGCCGCCCCCTTCGGGGGTGGCCGAGACCTCGACCGGGGTGCACGTGAATGTGTACGAGCGGCCGCCGGGGGCCTTGCGGGACTTGACCGTACGAGGCTTGGAGCTGCGCAGGACCTGGTCGAGGAGGGGCAGCAGGCCGACCTCGGCCAGCTCGGGCAGCGCGACGCGGGCGGGCTCGCCGGCCTGGCGGACGCCGAAGGCCGCCACATAGGCGTCGTTCACGTATGCGAGGCGGTGGTCCGGGCCCTGGACCAGGGCGACGAGGGCCGGGATGCGGTCGAGGACCTCGCGGACCGGCAGCTCGTCCACGACGGGCAGGAGCGCCGCGTCGGACAGCCGCTCGGCGCGTGCCGCGGGCACGGAGCCCTCCGAAGGGAGCGCCGTCGGCGATTCCTCGGTCCGCGCTGCCGCGCGGCGCTGCGTTCCGGGGAGCCGGGCGCTCCAGCGCGTGAAGTTCACAGTGGGACAGGCCTCGTGGGTTTGAAGGGCGAGCGGTGGGCCCGCCCATGGTGTGGACCAGTGTGTCCGACCGGACCGACATCAGTCAGACGCGGGCGCGGCCGGTGGAGTTCCTTGGTCCGGTCAGGACGACCCCTTCGGGTTCTGAGGAGGCTTTCCACCGGCCGCGAGTTCGAACTCCGCACGGGGATGTTCGAGCGAACCGAGGGAGACGATCTCCCTCTTGAAGAGCCCCGACAGGATCCATTCGGCGAGCACGCGGGCCTTGCGGTTGAAGGTGGGCACCCTGCTCAGGTGGTAGACGCGGTGCATGAACCAGGCAGGGTAGCCCTTCAGCTTGCGCCCGTAGACGAACGCGACGCCCTTGTGCAGCCCCAGGGAGGCGACCGAGCCGACGTACTTGTGCGAGTACGTCTCCAGGGGCCGGCCGCGCAGGGAGCGGGCGATGTTGTCGGCGAGGACCTTGGCCTGGCGGACGGCGTGCTGGGCGTTGGGGGCGGTCTCCGTGCCGGGCTCGGCGGCGGTGACGTCGGGGACGGCGGCGGCGTCTCCCGCGGCCCACGCGTGCGTGGTGCCGTCCACGGTCAGCTGGGCGGTGCACTTCAGGCGGCCGCGTTCGTTCAGCGGGAGGTCGGTGGCCGCGAGGATCGGGTGCGGTTTCACGCCGGCGGTCCACACGACCGTACGGGTCGGGAAGCGCGCCCCGTCGCTGAGGACGGCGACGCGGTCCGCGCAGGAGTCGAGGCGGGTCTCCAGGCGTACGTCGATGTTGCGGCGGCGCAGCTGGGTGACCGTGTACTTGCCCATGTCCTCGCCGACCTCGGGGAGGATGCGGTTCGAGGCTTCGACGAGGATCCACTTCATGTCGTCGGGCGTGACGTTGTGGTAATAGCGCGCGGCGTAGCGGGCCATGTCCTCCAGCTCGCCGAGTGCCTCCACTCCGGCGTAACCGCCGCCTACGAAGACGAAGGTCAGGGCGGCGTCGCGGATCGCGGGGTCGCGGGTGGAGGAGGCGATGTCCATCTGCTCGATGACGTGGTTGCGCAGCCCGATGGCCTCTTCGACGGTCTTGAAGCCGATGGCGTACTCGGCGAGCCCGGGGATTGGGAGGGTCCGGGAGACGGAGCCGGGGGCCAGCACGAGTTCGTCGTACGTGATCTGCTCCGGGCCGGTGCCCTCCTCCTCGGTGGCGAGGGTGGTGAGGGTCGCGGTGCGCTTGGCGTGGTCGATGGACGCGGCCTCGCCGATGACGACCCGGCACTGGTCGAGGACGCGGCGCAGCGGGACGACGACGTGACGCGGTGAGATCGAGCCCGCGGCGGCCTCGGGCAGGAACGGCTGATAGGTCATGTACGGGTCGGGCGTCACCACGACGATTTCCACGTCGCCCCGCCTCAGCTCCGGTTTCAGCTTCCGCTGGAGCCCGAGAGCGGTGTACATCCCGACGTAGCCGCCGCCGACAACGAGAATGCGCGCACGTTCCTTCACTCACCCATGACGCACCGGCTCCGGGAGTTTGTCCACAGGCCCGTCAATTTGTGTGACCGCGTGCCTGAGACGCGCACGGTTGGCCGATTTGCCGGAGTGCGGGGAAGCTTCGCAGGTCAGCGGGTGTGAGCGGGGTGGAAGTAGGGGGCGCAACCGGGACGTATGCGGCCCGTAGTCCGATCGGGGGGCGCTCTGTGCGGAACCTGCCCCTTCTGAATTGACCCCCACTCAACTATGTTCGTGTGTCATCGGGGTGTAGGGGGATGCGCTCGACGGGTCCGTGCGGCGAGACCGCGCGGCGAAGGCTGTTCCGCTCGCTCCGGCTGTCAATGGCGGGGAGAGTCTCCGGGGGGAGACGTCATTACCGGGGGAACACATATGCACATTCAGGATTCTCAATGGTCTTCCGCGTCTGCCATCGGGGCGGGCGGCGCGATCAGTGCGGCGGCATCGAACGGACGCGGCGTGGGGGACCCGTCGCGCACGACGCCACTGCGCGTGGACGCACAGCGCAATCTGGAGCACGTACTTCGCGCGGCCCGTGAGGTCTTCGGCGAGCTGGGGTACGGGGCGCCGATGGAGGACGTGGCGCGGCGTGCCCGCGTCGGTGTCGGCACGGTGTACCGGCGCTTCCCGAGCAAGGACGTCCTGGTCCGGCGGATAGCCGAGGAGGAGACCTCCCGGCTGACCGACCAGGCGCGCACCGCGCTGGGTCAGGAGGACGAGCCGTGGTCGGCGCTCTCGCGCTTCCTGCGGACGTCGGTGGCCTCGGGTGCCGGGCGGCTGCTGCCTCCGCAGATCCTGCGGGTGGGCGTCGGTGACGAGGGAGCCGAGGGCACGGTCCTCGACGAGACGCGGGTGCCGCAGCAGCGGTCCCAGCCGCTCCCGCCCGAGCTGCGGCTCGTGGAGCAGCGGCCTGCGCCCTTGCAGGAGGCTGTGGAGGTCGTGGCGATCGAGGACGACGCCGGTACGGCGCAGCTGCTGGAGGTCGTGGGGCGGCTCGTGGACCGGGCGCGTGCGGCGGGCGAACTGCGTCCGGATGTCACGGTGTCGGACGTGCTGCTGGTGATCGCCACGGCGGCGCCGTCTCTGCCGGACGCGGCTCAGCAGGCTGCGGCTTCGGCTCGGTTGCTGGACATCCTGTTGGAGGGGCTTCGGTCGCGGCCGGTGTAACGCGCGGTGCCTCCGGCGGGGTGCGGGTGTCTTCGGCGGGGCGAGTGCCTCCGGCGGGGCGGGTGATGGGGTCGTTGCCGGGTGCGGGGGCGTGGGGGCTGGTCGCGCGCCCCCGCGTCGGAGCCGCACAACGCACGGCCCCGCGCCCCTCATGGGGCCCGCCTTCGTCAACCTGCTTGGCAGGGAAGGTGGTTGAGTCTTCCCCGTTCGGGTGAACGGTAGTGCTGTGGTTCGGCAAGTCGCCACGGACGAGTGGTTGGTCCGTTCCTCCGGGTAACAGCGGTGGGTCCGTGTGGCACTCTTTCCCGGTGTTCGGGTCCGAGTGTGCAGGCGGGGGCTTTCCGCGATGAGCGTTGAGGGGCGGGACGAGTCACCCGGTGAGGGTGGCGCGGAGGCCGGTGGGCTGCCGTCGCCGCAGGTGCCGAGCCAGGGCGGCCGGGCGAAGGGCACCCCTGCGGGATCCCCGGAGGCCGTTCCGCCGCAGCGGGAGCGGCGCGAGTGGCACGACAGCGGCGTACTGCCGCCCCCGATCGAGTTGCCGCCCGCCGACGCCGCGCTGATCGAGCGGATGCGCTCGGGCGACGACACCGCGTACGAGGAGCTGTTCCGGCGCCACGCGGACGCCGTCCGCCGGTACGCGCGCACCTGCTGCCGGGACGCCCACACCGCGGACGACCTCACCGCCGAGGTCTTCGCCCGCATGCTCCAGGCCGTACGCGGCGGGCGCGGCCCCGAGCACGCCGTACGCGCCTATCTGCTGACGACCGTACGACGCGTCGCGGCGGGCTGGACCAAGTCGGCGAGGCGCGAGCATCTCGTCGACGACTTCGCCGTGTTCGCGGCGCAGGCGGCGCGCGGCTCGGAGGTGTCGGACGACGACACGCTGGACCTGGGCGCGGACGTACGGGCGATGCACGAGGCCGAGCAGACGATGGCCATGCAGGCGTTCCGGTCGCTGCCGGAGCGGTGGCAGGCCGTGCTCTGGCACACCGAGGTCGAGGACGAGTCGCCGAGCGAGGTCGCCACGCTCTTCGGGCTGGACGCCAACGGCACGCGCGTCCTTGCCAGTCGGGCCCGGGAGGGCCTCAAGCAGGCCTATCTCCAGGCGCATGTGAGCGTCACGCTCACCACCGACGAGGAGTGCGCACGCTACGCCGACCGGCTCGGCGCGTACGCGCGCGGCGGGCTGCGCACGCGCGCCGAGCGCGGGCTGCGCAAGCACCTGGAGGAGTGCGCCAAGTGCCGGCTCGCCGCCGGTCAGATCAAGGAAGTCGCCAGCGGGATTCCCGCGGTCGTACCGATCGCCGTCATCGGCTGGTTCGGTGCCGCCGGGTACGCGAAGGCCGCCGCGCTCGTCGCGGGCGGGGCCGGCGTGGGCGCGGCCGGTGCCGCGGGGGCCGCGTCGGCGGCGGGCGGCGGCTCCGGAGGGGCCGGCGCCGGTGGCGGGGCCGCCGCCGAGGGGCTCGGGGCGCCCGTGAAGGCGGGCATCGCGGCCGGTGTCGTGGCGGCCGCCGTCGCCGTGGTGGCGCTCGCGCTGGCCGGTGACGAGGTGAAGCCCAAGGACCCGGTGGCCAGGCCGGAGCCGTCCCCGACCGTCGTCGAACCGCGTGTACCGTCGCCGTCGCCGAAGCCCCCGAAGGCTGAGCCCGCACCGAACCGGCCGGTGCCGGTCGTGGCGCCCTCGCCACGTCCCACGCCGAGCCCCACTCCGAAGCCGACGCCCACCCCCACGCCCACTCCGAAACCGACTCCCCCGCCGAAGCCGACGCCCACACCTCCCCCCGCACCGGCCCCGAAGCCGCCCCCTCCGCCGGCTCCACCGGCGGTCTTCCAGTGGAACCAGCTGGACTACGGCGTCACCGGCGACGGCACCAAGCCCGAGATGCGGCTCGGCGAGAGCAGCTGGGTCTGGCAGCGGTACGGCATGTCGATCGCCGACACGTCGTACGCGAACGGGGTCACCGTCCACGGCGCCTCCTCGGTCACCATCGATCTCAACCGCACGTGTTCCTCGTACGACGCGGTGGTCGGTGTCGACGACATGACGATGGGGCTCGGTCAGGTGCGGTTCTCCGTGTTCGCGGACGAGGCCCGGCTGTGGCATTCGGGGCTGGTTCAGGGCGGTCATGGCGCGGTGCCGGTGCATGTGGATCTGACCGGCAGGAAAACGATCCGCCTGGTCGTCGAGCCGCATTCGCCCTTCGACTCGGTGGCGCTGGCGGACTGGGCGGATTCGCGGTTCCGGTGTCAGTGAGGTCCCGCGGCGGTGCCGGCGCAACTGGGCTGCTGCGCCGGTGACCGCTGCCGATACCGATGACCGGTGACCGGCGCAGGAGCCGGTACCGGTGTCAGCGGCAGCCGCTGTCCGTGGTGGCAGTCGCGGCAGTGGTGGCAGCCGAGGCTGCCGCTGTGGCCGTGACCGACGCCTCGGCCAGTTCCCGTAGGACGTCGTCCGGGGTGAGGGCCGCGCCGGTGCGCCGCTCGGTGTCGTAGGCCCGGCGGCCCAGCTGGGACAGGGCGGCGGCCTCGATACGGTCGGATTCCCGGCTGTAGGGCAACGGGCGGGGGTGGCCCCGGCGCCAGTGGGAGCCCGCGGCGAGGAACCGGACCGCGCGCGCGTGGTCCTCGATGTCGCCGAGGACGCCCGCCGCCCGATCGGCCAGCGTGGCGACGACCACCTCCGAGCACCGCGCCGACACGGCCTCGCACAGGGTGTCGGCCAGCTTGCGCAGCCCGTGACCGGGGCTCTCCTCGACCGCGATGAGCAGGGCGTCGAGGCCGTTCAGCGCGGCGAGGAACTGGGGCGGCGGTGTGCCACGGTCCATCTCCGCGCGGGCCGCCTCGTGCAGTTCACGGGCCCGTACGAAGTCCTGGTCGTCGAAGGCCATCTGTGACCGCATGAGAAGGACGAACGCCCTCGAGTCCGGCACCGCGTACCGATCGGCCGCGGCCGTCGCCTCGTCGAGCGCCGCGAGAGCCGCGGCCCGGTCTCCCACGTAGTAGGCGATCTCACCGAGGCGGGCGATGAGGAACGGCGTCTCCACATACGCCCCCACCTCGACCGCGAGCCGCAGAGCTTCCTCGAACTCACTCCTCGCCTCGTCGAAACGGCTGCGGGCCATGGCCGTCTCGCCGCCCGCGCTGCTCATCTGCGCGAGCATCCAGCGGTCCCCCGCGCGCCGGGCGACCGCCCGCAGCTCCGTGAGGTTCTCCTCGACGCCCTCCATGCCTCCGGGGCTGTCCACTGCCACATGGACGCAGAACAGCAGGGCCGCGCCGATCTCCCAGTCACCGCCGTACTCCCGGCAGTTGGCGAGTGACGTCTCCATGTGGTCGCGGATGCCTTCGGTGTTGCCGAGGACGAACGCCATCAGCGGCCAGATGATGCCGGGGAACCGCGCCGAGTCGGGCCCGCCCCGCGCCATGGCGGCCCGCAGGCCCTCGGTGTACTCCAGCATCCGCTCGTCCTTCAGCGGGACCTGGCCGAGCTCAGCCCTCAGAAAGAGATTCAGCAGGCGCAGCCTCATACGGAGCCGGTGCGAGGGGTGTTCCTTCTCTGCCTCGGGGTCGGCGAGGTAGGCCTCGACGTGGTCGACGGTGTCGAGGTGGGGCATGCGGAAGGGACCGGACGAGCGGGTGCCGGAGGAGTCGAAGGAGTCGGCGGATTCGGCGGATTCGGCGGAGCGCATGTCGAGTGCCGTGCCCAGGCGCAGGACCTGGTCCGTCCAGTTCATGCCCTCCCGGCGGAAGTTGCGCAGCCACCAGAACCAGCCCATGGCGAGCGCGATGGAGCCCATCTCCGGCTCGTCGGCGGCGACGAGGCTGCGATCGAGTGCCGCGCGGATGTTGTCCAGGTCGGACTCAAGGCGGCGGATCCACCGGAGCTGGTCGGCGGACCGCAGGAGCGGGTCGGCCTCCTCGACCAGCGCGCGGACCCACGCGCGGTGCCGGCGCTCGGCCGTGGCGCGCAGCTCGGGGGTCTCGGCGGCGCGCTCCGCGGCGTACTCGTGGATCGTCTCCAGCATGCGGTAGCGCATGCCGCTGGTCCCTCGCCGGCCGGGCGTCGCGACGACCAGGGACTTGTCGACGAGCGCGCCGACGATCTCGGCCACGGGGCCGGTGCACACGGCCTCGGCGGCGTCCAGGTCCCAGCCGCCCGCGAAGACGGAGACCTCGCGCAGGACGGTCCGCTCGGGCTCGTCGAGCAGGTCCCAGGACCAGTCGACGACCGCGCGCAGCGTCTGCTGGCGGGGCAGCGCCGTGCGGCTTCCGGAGGTGAGGAGGCGGAAACGGTCGTCGAGGCGGTCGGCGATCTGGCGCGGGGTGAGCATGCGCAGCCGGGCGGCGGCCAGCTCGATGGCCAGGGGCAGGCCGTCGAGGCGGCGGCAGATCTCGTCGACGGCGGCGGAGTCGTGGCTGACGTCGGTGTCCGGGTGCGCCGCGACCGCCCGCTCGGTGAAGAGGCGGTGCGCCGGGTCGGGGAGCAGGGGCTCGACCGGGCGCACGGACTCGCCGGGCACGCCCAGGGGTTCGCGGCTGGTGGCGAGGATCGTGAGGCCCGGGCAGTGGGTCAGGAGGGTCTCGGCGAGCTCGGCCGCGGCGCCGATCACATGTTCGCAGTTGTCAAGGATCAGGAGCTGGCTGCGCGGGGCGCAGTACTCGATGAGCAGGGCGACCGGGTCGTCCTGCTGCACCGTCATCTCGTGGGTCTTCAGCACGGTCTCGCGCAGACCGAGGGCACTGACGACCGCGCTGTTCACCGCCTCCGGCCGGTCGAGCGGGGCGAGCTCGGCCAGCCATGCCTGCGGATGCCCGGCGGCGGCTTCCTCGGCGAGGCGGGTCTTGCCGGATCCGCCCGGTCCCGTGAGGGTGACGAGACGGACCCTGTGCAATTCGGAACGGATGGCGTCGAGTTCGGGTTCCCGGCCCACGAAGGAATTCAGACGGGGACGGATGTTGCCGCTGCGGTCGGCTCTCGACGGGCTGGTGGCAGTGCTTGACGGGGTGGTGGCAGTGCCTGAGGGAGTGGCGGGGGTGTACGGGTTCGGGGGCGGCGTCGGGTCCGCAGCGGCGGCCGAGGTTGCGGCCGGGGCCGGCGGCCGAGGCGTCAGCAGTTCCCCGTGCAGGGCTCGGAGTTCCGGGCCCGGGTCGGTGCCGAGGCCGTCCGCCAGGGCCCGGCGGGCGCTCTCGTAGGCGGCCAGGGCGTCCGCCGTGCGGCCCGTGTCGCGCAGGGCCCTGATGAGGAGGGCGTGCAGGGGCTCGTCGTAGGGGTGGGTCTCGGTGAGTTCCCTCAACTCCGGTACGGCGTCGTGGGCGTGGCCGTTGCGCAGGTCCGCCTCCACGCGCGCGCGTGTCGCCTCCTGGCGGAGGGATTCCGGGCGGGTCGCGGCCGTCGTACGGTCCGGGAGGTCCGCCAGGGCCGGGCCGCGCCACAGGGCGAGTGCCTCGCGGAGGGTGCGGGCCGCGGTCTCCGGGGCTGCGTCCAGTTGCGCCCTGCCCTCGCGGACCAGGCGCTCGAAGACGAACAGGTCCACGTCCTCGGGGGTGGCGGCGAGGCGGTAGCCGCCCGGCTCCGACGTGATCGCGTCCTTGCCGAGGGCTCGGCGGAGGCGGGCGACGAGGGCCTGGAGTGCGGCGGGGGCGGCGTGTGAGGGGCTGTCCGGCCAGACCTCGTCGATGAGGGTCTCCGAAGACGTGGTTCGGCCTGCTCGCAGGGCCATCGCCGTGAGGAGTGCGCGGAGGCGGGGGCCGCCCAGGGGCACGGCCTTGCCCTGGGCGTCCGTTGCCTGGGTGACGCCCAGGATTCTGTACCGCACGGGGCCATTGTCACCGGTCCGGCCCGGTGGGGCGGACTTTTTTCGCCCCCGCCGCCCCTACCCGTCCCGTCCCTGGGGGCTGCCGCCCCCAGACCCGCGCATCGCGCTGACGCGCTCGTCCTCAAACGCCGGACAGGCTGCTACCAGCGGGGGCGAGGAAACTCCCCCGCTACCCCCTCCCCGCCCCCGCCCCCAACGCCCCCCGCTGCGGTCGAATCCCCGCGGGGACGGCCCGCTGCCGCGCGGGCGTCCCCGTCCAGCACGTCCCCCGGCGCTCCATCAGGCGGCGGAGCCACAGTTCCAGGGACACCAGGTCCGCGAGGCCCTCCAGGGGCAGGGTCTCGCCGTCGGCCGCCGCCCGGAGGGCCTTGCGGACGACTCGGGCCTCGACGAGGCCCGCCTGGGCGAGGAGGGGCGTGTCGAAGAGGGCGACGAGGTCGTCCACGGCGACCCGGAGCCCCGTACGGGCGGCGGCCGTGGAGGACGCGTGGGACGGGGCACCCCAGCCGGGCGGGAGATCGGCCACGCCGGCACTCTCAAGGACCGTACGGAGGATCGCGGCCCGTGCCCCGGGCTGCACCCGCAGCGCCTCTGGAAGGGCACGACAGGCGCGTACGACCTGGTTGTCGAGGAACGGCGCGTGCAGGCGCTGGAAGCGGACCTCGGCGGCCTGTTCCAGGATCCGGAGGTCCGAGGCGTGGCGCGCGAGGGCGGAGCGCGCGCGGAAGTCGCCCGGGCGCTGGCCCGGACCGACGCCGCCCCGGGTCGTCGCACCCGCCAGGCGAACCGATACTTCAGCGAGGGCCTCGCCGGTGAGCCAGCGCGCGGCGGGCCCGGGTCTGGCCCACGTGAGCGCGGCGAGCGACGCCCCCACGGCACCTCCCGGCTCCTCGAACCGCTTGTGCAGCAGCCGGTCGGCGAGTCCCTCTATGCCGACGAGATACGGCGTACGGGACAACTTGCGCGCCGCGCCGTACACGCGCGCGGGGACCATGACGGAACCGTCGGCCTTCGCCAACGCCGCGACCGGGCGCACCAGATGACGTCGTTTGCGGTCCATCAGCAGGTCGGCGAGGCGGGCCGGGTGCGCGTCCAGGACCTGACGCGCGCCGTACCCGGTGAAGTGGTCCGCGCTGCCCGAGGCCAGTCGCGCGCGGTGCCGGGCGGCCGTCACCAGGGAAGGCCCCGGCTCGTCCGTCAGCGGGCCGTCCAACTCGGCGTAGGGGAGGACCTCTTCACCGCCCGCGACGACCACGTGGTGCAGCCTCGGGTTCGCCGCCAGCGTGCCCGCCCGCTCCAGTTCGGCCTCGCGGCCCTTCACCGCCAGGTCGTTGAACGTGACCGCGAGGAGGCGTTCGCCGGCCCCCGTGCCATGGCCCAGGACCGTGCCGGGCGCACCGGGCAGGCCGGCGGCGAGGAGGGCGAGGGTGCCCGAGGCGGGTCCTCCGGAAAGGTCGGCTCCGATGCCGGGCACGGGCATGCCGCGCGCCGCGCGCCGCTCGGCGGGGCCCATGCCGGGGACGGGACCGGGGTCTATGTCCGCCCCGGGTACGTGCCTCGGAGCCGCGAGTCGTGCGCGCACGGCCTCGACCAGGGCGTCGCGTACGGCGCTCACCGCGCTGTCGGGGTCGGTGGTCGCGGCCGCGACGGCGAGGGAGGCCACCTGCTCGTACCCGGCGATCTCCCGCGCACCCGCGCGCAGGATCAGCGCGTGCCCCGGCGGAATGCGCCGTACCCCCTCGTACGGCGTCGAGTCCTGGAGCGCGGCCGGTACGTCGGGAGCCGCGAGCAGGGCCGCCAGGTGCCCGAAGTCGAGGTTGGCCTCGATGAGGTCGGCGAGGGGGAGGGCCGCGGTCGAGTACGCCGTGCCGGCCGCCCAAGGGGTGTAGAACACCGGCCGTACGCCCGCGAGATCACCGCAGACCATGACCCGGCGGCCCACCTGGACGACGGCCGTGTAACTGCCGGACCAGGCCGTCAGATGCCGAAGTGCCCCTCCGCGCGCGGCGAACAGGCCCACGCGCAGCTCCTCGTCGGAGGCTCCGCAGGTGCCGAGCACCGCCATGCGGTTCTGCTCGTCGGCCTTGACGACACGCACCTCGTCGGGGCGCCAGTCACCGACCGCCCAGAGCGGATCGGGGTCGCCCCACAGGAGTTGGGACCCCACCGGGTGCACCGTCTCGCCGTCGCCGCCCGTCGCTCCCGCCGAACCGATCCCGGGCGCACGAGCGGCGGTACTGCTCCATCCCACCAACCACCGCATCGCCGCCTCCACAGGCTGTGGACAACCAGTGCACCGTACGAACCGGTCACCATGCTGCCACGAAGAATGCGCCCGGGAGGGCCGGTGCGGCCTCTTGTGCTCCCCGGAGTGCGCCCCTTGGAGATGCCCGCGAAAAAGCGAACGCACGCGCGACGAGCGGCGATCGCGCAGAATTTACCCAAGGGCGACGACGTGAATGCGCCCCCGGTACGCTCCCCAAAAACACCTAACGCGCCCTCAAGTGCCATGGTAGGAGGGGTATTTGCCCTCAGAAGGCATGGGCGATATTCGGCCAAATCGGTGATGGGCGAACACGCGTGCACACGCTCCGTACATGCTGTGCGCAACGCACAGTCCGGGAGGCGGAGTCCGCCTCCCGGACCGGTCCGCCGCCCGCGGGGATGGAGGCGGCGGTGTCCCCCAGCCCACTGGATCCAGTACAGCGGGCCGACCCACGCATCCCATGGAAGCGCTCCCCAGATGGCCGGAGAAGAGCGCACGGACGGGCGCACGGCCACACAGCGGGAGCACGACACGACGCTCTGTGCTTGCCCACGGGCCACAATCCCGCCATCCGGAACAATGCCCCTTAACGCTTGGGATGCGGCGAACTACCCTGTGTTTGCCTGTGTTTTCGCGGGAGGCATATTCCTGAGGGCTCGGCCACGTGCTTTTGCGGGTGGGGTTCCAGGGGTTGGCGCCCGGGAAGACGCAGCACGAATGCCGCTGGGCCACCACCCGCGCGGCAGCCGTCTGTGTCGAGGGGTGGCGCAATGTCCAGGGAGCAACGCGGGCCGAACGAAAAACTCGGCGCCGTTCTCGCCCTCGCGGGAATCAGCAACGCAGGACTCGCCCGACGCGTCAACGATCTTGGCGCTCAACGCGGGTTGACTCTTCGCTACGACAAGACGTCGGTGGCGCGCTGGGTGTCGAAAGGCATGGTGCCGCAGGGTGCCGCGCCGCATCTCATCGCCGCCGCCATCGGCCAGAAGCTCGGCCGCCCGGTGCCGCTCCACGAGATCGGCCTGGCGGACGCGGATCCCGCACCGGAGGTGGGCCTCGCCTTCCCCCGTGACGTGGGACAGGCCGTGCGGTCGGCCACGGACCTCTACCGTCTCGATCTCGCCGGACGCCGGGCCGGCTCCGGCGGCATCTGGCAGTCGCTCGCCGGATCATTCGCAGTGAGCGCATACGCAACTCCCGCGTCCCGGTGGCTGATAACCCCGGCCGACAGCTCGGTGGCACGGGACGCCGGCCCGCTGGAAGGCTCCGGAGCACCGCTGAAAGTCGGCCACAGCGACGTACTGAAGCTGCGGGAGGCCGCCGAGGACGCCAGGCGCTGGGACTCCAAGTACGGAGGCGGCGACTGGCGTTCGTCCATGGTGCCGGAGTGCTTACGAGTCGAGGCGGCCCCGCTGCTGCTGGGCTCGTACTCGGACGAGGTCGGCCGGGCCCTCTTCGGGGCCAGCGCCGAACTCACCCGCCTGGCCGGCTGGATGGCGTTCGACACGGGCCAGCAGGAGGCCGCCCAGCGCTACTACATCCAGGCCCTGCGCCTGGCCCGCGCCGCGGCCGACGTGCCCCTCGGAGGCTACGTACTGGCCTCCATGTCCCTCCAGGCGACCTACCGGGGCTTCGGCGACGAGGGCGTCGACCTCGCCCAGGCCGCCCTGGAGCGCAACCGGGGCCTGGCCACCGCCCGCACGATGAGCTTCTTCCGCCTGGTCGAGGCACGGGCCCACGCGCGCGCGGGTGACGCCCAGGCGGCAGGCGGCGCCCTGAAGGCCGCCGAGGGCTGGCTGGAGCGGGCCCGCGACGGCGACCACGACCCGTCCTGGCTCGGCTTCTACGGCTACGACCGCTTCGCCGCCGACGCGGCCGAGTGCTACCGCGACCTGAAGGCCCCGCGCCAGGTCCGCCGTTTCACGGAGCAGGCCCTGTCGAAGCCGACGGAGGAGTTCGTACGCTCGCACGGGCTGCGCCTGGTGGTGTCGGCGGTCGCCGAACTCGAGTCGGGCAACCTCGACGCGGCGTGCGAGCAGGGGGTGCGGGCGGTGGAGGTCGCCGGGCGCATCTCGTCGGCCCGCACGACCGAGTACGTGAAGGACCTCCTGCACCGCCTGGAGCCGTACGGGGACGAGCCGCGGGTGGTGGAGCTGCGCGAGCGGGCCAGGCCGTTGCTCATGGCACCGGCCTAGTGGGAAGACGCCCCGAGCGTCCGCGTGGCCGGGGTGATCTTGGGGCTGCCGGCCCGTGCGTGGCCGGTCGCGCAGTTCCCCGCGCCCCTATCGGGGCCCGGCCAGCGTGACCGGCACCACGAACGTGACGGGGATCATGCTCGTGAGCGACACCATGGAGGTGACCGGGCCCGTCCGCCGGTGATCGGGACCACGCACGTCCGATGACGACGTGGCCGGGGCCACCTGCCTCCGGTGCTGGGCGGAGCCGGCCCCTGCCATCCTGTGGGTTTGAGCGGGTTGTCAGTGGCGCAGTGCACTATCGGGGGTGGGAGTCGGAGGCTGGAGGTGGAGCGGAGAGATGGGGCGGAAGGTCGCTTACGACTGTGACGTGCTGGTGATCGGCGGCGGGATCGTCGGTCTGTCGACGGCGTATGCGATCACGCGTGCCGCGCCGGGCACGCGCGTAACGGTGCTGGAGAAGGAACCGGGCCCGGCCCGCCACCAGACGGGACGCAACAGCGGTGTGATCCACAGCGGGATCTACTACCGCCCGGGCTCCCTCAAGGCCCGTTTCGCCGTGCGGGGCGCCGCCGAGATGGTCAAGTTCTGCGCGGAGTACGGCATCGCCCACGCCGTCACCGGCAAGCTGATCGTCGCCACGGAGCGCGAAGAGCTGCCCCGCCTGCACGCACTGGTCCAGCGAGGCCGGGAGAACGGCATTCCGGTCCGCGAGCTGGGCGCCTCCCAGATCGCGGAGTACGAACCCCGGGTGCGGGGCCTCGCCGCGATCCACGTATCCACGACAGGCGTGTGCGACTTCGTGGGCGTGGCCCGCCAGCTCGCCGACGCGTCCGGCGCCCACATCGAGTACAACGCCGAGGTCACCCACATCGACCGCCGCCCGGACCTAGGAGTGGCGGTCCGCACCACCGACGGCACCATCACCCGCGCCCGGGTCCTGGTCAACTGTGCCGGCCTCCACTGCGACAAGATCGCCCGCCTGACCGGCGACGACCCCAAGATGCGAATCGTCCCCTTCCGAGGCGAGTACTACACGCTTGCCCGTCCCTCCCTGGTCAACGGACTGGTCTATCCCGTCCCGGACCCGGCCTTCCCCTTCCTCGGCGTCCACCTCACCCGGGGCATCGACGGAAGCGTCCACATCGGCCCCAACGCGGTCCCGGCCCTGGCCCGCGAGGGCTACGACTGGCGGACCGTACGCCCCCGCGAACTGGCGGAGACCCTCACCTGGCCAGGTTCCTGGCGCATAGCGAGACGCCACTGGCGCTACGGAGCCGGCGAAGTACACCGCTCAGCGTCGAAGCACGCCTTCACCCAAGCGGTCCGCCGCCTCCTCCCCGCCGCCACCCCCGACGACCTGATCCCCTCCACCGCAGGCGTCCGAGCCCAGGCGGTCCTACGGGACGGCACCCTCCTGGACGACTTCCTGATCAAGGAATCCCCCCGCACGGTCCACGTACTGAACGCCCCCTCCCCCGCGGCCACGGCCTCCCTCCCCATCGGCCGAGAGGTAGCGACCCGAGCCCTCAGATCCCTGACGACCACCTGAGAACGACCGTCGAATCCGAACCCACGCCGGCGGGCGGCAAAGCACGCACCCAAGGCGGCGGGTGAGGCACCCACGAACAGAAGGGGCCGTGCCGGTACGTCGCAGTCCGCCGCGTAGGGCTCCTCCAGAAAACGCGTCCCTCAAAAACCACAGCCGTACACCCGGAAGCGGCGGACTCGACGTACCGGCACGGCCCCGACCCACGACGACAAGCACAGCCACCCTGAGCTACCCGAGCTACCCCGAGCCACCCAAGCCACGCCGAGCCACCCCGCCCTCACCCGCCCCCACCCCGTAAAATCGACGCACTGTGTCTGACTCCTCCACACCCCCCGACAACCCGGACGCCCCCAGGAAGCCCCGCCCAAAGGGCGAACCCCGCTTCCCCGACGGCCCCCGCCCCGACCCCGCCGGCTCCCACTTCGAGCGAAGAATCCGCAGCTTCCAGCCCCGCAGAAGCCGAGTGACCCAGGGCCAGGCGGACGCGCTCCAGCGCCTGTGGCCCAAGTGGGGCCTGGACATCGACGGCCGGCACCCCCTGGACCTCAAGGATCTCTTCGCCGCCGACATCCCGGTCGTCCTGGAGATCGGCTTCGGCATGGGCGAGGCCACCGCGCGGATGGCCGCCGAGGACCCCGCCACCGGCATCCTCGCCGTGGACGTCCACACCCCGGGCCAGGGCAACCTCCTGAACCTCGCGGACCGAGCCGGCCTGTCCAACCTCCGCGTGGCCAACGGCGACGCGATCATCCTGCTCCGCGAGATGCTGACCCCGGACTCCCTGGACGGCCTGCGCGTCTACTTCCCGGACCCCTGGCCCAAGAAGCGCCACCACAAACGCCGCCTGATCCAGCCGGAGTTCCTCACCCTCGCCGCGTCCCGCCTCAAGCCGGGGGCACTGCTGCACTGCGCGACGGACTGGGAACCGTACGCCGAGGTCATGCTCGAAGTCCTCACCGCGCACCCGGACTTCGAGAACACCCAGCCGGACGGCGGCTACGCGCCACGCCCCGGCTTCCGCCCCCTGACACGTTTCGAGGGCCAGGGCCTGGACAAGGGACACGTGGTGAACGATCTGCTCTTCCGCCGCGTACGGCATACCGACCACACGATCAACTAGGGCCGCACGACACACGACATGGGGACCGTACGGTCGGCCTGAATGGGCCACAAGGCGGAGCCACACCACGCACCGCCCCCGCGCGCCCCCGGCAGTGCGCTCTCGCGGCCCACGCCCCTCCCTCGTTAGGGTCTTTGTCATGGCCACCGGTCCCCCGCTCCCGCCGCCCCCCGGCTTCCCTCCCGGCATCCCCGCCGGAGGCGTCCCGCACTGGTGGCAGCGCAAGTGGGTCCGCTACAGCGCCCTGACCACCCTGCTCGCCCTCTCCGGCCTCGTCATCCTGGCCCTGGTCCGCAAACAGACCGGCACCGAGGGCTTCCTGGTGGGCCTGGGCCTCGCCGTACTCCCGGTCCCGCTCCTCGTCGCCGCGTTCCGCTGGCTGGACAGGGTGGAACCGGGCCCCTGGCGGAACCTGCTCTTCTCCTTCGCCTGGGGCGCCTGCGCCGCCGCGCTCATAGCCATCGTCGCGAACAGCTTCGCGACGAGATGGATAGCGACGGCGACGGCGGACCCGTCCAGCGCCGACACCCTGGGCGCGACGGTCATAGCGCCCATAGTCGAGGAGTCGGCGAAGGCAGCAGCCGTCTTACTCGTCTTCCTGTTCCGCAGACGGGAGTTCACGGGAATCCTCGACGGCGTGGTGATAGCCGGCGTCACGGCGACCGGCTTCGCGTTCACCGAGAACATCCTCTACCTCGGCACGGCGTTCGGCACGGACCAGCTCAGCGGCGGCAGCGGCATCGCCTCCGTCACGGCGGCGACCTTCTTCGTACGCGTGATCATGTCGCCGTTCGCGCACCCGCTGTTCACCGTGCTCACGGGCATCGGCTTCGGCATCGCGGCGCTGTCCGCGGACCGCCACCAGGTACGCCGCGTACTCCTCCCGATCATCGGACTGCTGCTCGCGATGGGCATGCACGCGATGTGGAACGGCTCGTCGACGTTCGGCGAGTACGGCTTCTTCGCGGTCTACGCGGCTTTCATGGTCCCGGCGTTCGGCCTGCTGACCTGGCTGGTCATCTGGACCCGCCAGCGCGAACTGGGCACGATCCGCGCCGAACTCCCCGCGTACGCGATGGCGGGCTGGCTCACCGCCCCCGAGCCGTTCGTCCTCGGCTCGATGAAGGCACGGCGGCTGGCCCGCGAGTACGCCACGCACCACGGCGGTCGCGCGGCGGGCAGGGCGGTCGCGGAGTACGAGGCGTACGCGACGTCGCTGGCGTTCCTGCGCCACCGGGGCCGCAAGGGCCGCGCGGGAGCCGACTTCGTCGTACGGGAACGGGAGTTGCTCCACGAACTGTGGACGCGCCGGGAACCGGCCCGCCCGGCTCTCCTGTACGCGGCCCGGGCGACGGCTCCGGCACCGGTGGCACCGCAGTGGCAGGGCGGCTACGGCTACCCGGCCCCGACGCCGTACACGTACAACCCGTACCGCTCCTGAGAAACGCACCCCCGACCTCAGCCGGAAGCAGCGGTCAGCCTCCCCGACTCCCCCTCCGTGAGGTCAAGTCCGGCCACCCCCAGCAACGCCGGAAGCTGCTCAACCGTACGAGCGCTGGCGATAGGGGCAACGACGGTCGGCCGGGACGCGAGCCAGGCCAGAGCCACGGTGGCGGCCTCGACCCCACGTTCCCGCGCGACCTCGTCGAGCGCGGCCAGCACCCGCGGCCCCCGCTCCGACTCCAGATGCGCACCCGCGGACCCGGCCCGCGCGCTGTCGACCACGGCACCCGCCCGGTACTTGCCGGTGAGGAAGCCCGAGGCGAGCGAGGAGTAGGGGACGACGGCCAGACCTGCCCGGGAGGCGACGTCCCTCAACGGGCCCTCGTACGAGTCGCGGGAGACGAGGTTGTACCGGGGCTGCAGCGCGACGTACCGCGCGAGGCCCTCGCGGTCGGAGAGGTCGAGGGACTCCTGGAGCCGCTCGGGAGAGAGGTTGGACGCGGCGATCGCGCGCACCTTGCCGGCGCGGACGAGCTCGTCCAGGGCCGTGATGATCTCCTCGACCGGCACGGACGGATCGTCGAAGTGGGTGTAGTACAGGTCGATGTGGTCCGTCTTCAGCCGCCGCAGTGACGCGTCGGCCGCGGCCTTGATGTTCGCCCCGGACAACCCCTTGTACCGGGGGTGCGCGCCGACCTTGGTGGCGACGACGACGTCGGCGCGGTTGCGGCGCGCGGCGAGCCAGTCGCCCAGGACGGTCTCCGACTCACCGCCCTCGTTGCCCGGCGCCCAGGCCGAGTAGGTGTCGGCGGTGTCGACGAAGTTCCCGCCCGCGGCGGTGTAGGCGTCGAGTACGGCGAAGGACTGCGCCTGGTCGGCGGTCCAGCCGAAGACGTTGCCACCGAGCGAGAGCGGGAAGACATCGAGGTCGGACGAACCCAGCCTGCGGAGAGAACTCATGGATGGGTCAACAGCCGTACCGGACGACTGTATTCCACACCCAGCCCCCTCAGGCCCGCCCTACGGAGTGAGCCCCTTGCCCCGCAGCCACGCCATCGGGTCGATGCCGTCGCCGCCGCTGGTGTGGACCTCCAGGTGGAGGTGCGCCCCGGTGACGTTGCCGGTCGCGCCCACGCGGCCGATGATGTCGCCGGTGCTCACCTTCTGCCCGACGCTGACGCCGATCGACGACTGGTGCGCGTACCAGAGCTCCGTACCGTCGTCGAGCGTGAGGACCGTGCGGTAGCCGTACGAGCCGTTCCAGCCGGCCTCGGTGATCGTGCCGCTGTGAACGGCCTTGATCGGGGTACCCGTGGGAGCGGCGAAGTCCAGACCCGTGTGCTGACCGGACGACCACAGCGCACCGGACTGCCCGAAGGTGGAGGTGATCGTGTACGAGGAGGTGGGCAGCGTGAACTGCTTGGCGAGCTCGGCGAGGCGCGCGGCCTCGGCCTTCTCCTTGGCCGCCTGGTCCGCCTTCTTCTCGGCGGCGGCGACCTTGGCCTCGGCGGCGTCCCGCTCCTTGGCGGCCAGCGTGGCGGCCTTCTTCGCGGCGGCGGCCTCGGCGGCCTCCTGGGCCTCGCGGTCCACCTGGTCCTGCTGCTCCTCGGCCTGGAGCATGATGCGGGCGCGCAGGGCCTCGCCCGCGTCCGAGTTGCCCTGCTCGGCGTCGGCGGTGGTGAGGCCGACGGCGGTGATCGGGGTGCTGGATCCCTCGGGGGCGTCGTCGTCCGAGAACGGCGAGCCGACGTTCGGCAGGTCGGGGATCGAGATCGACACCGGCGGCTTGCCGGTCTGCGCGGTGGCCATGCCACCCGCGCCGACGGCGGCTATGACACCGACGCCCAGAACGGTCGAGCTACGGGCGAGTCCGCCGCCGCCGCGCTGCTTGGCGACGCGGTGCCGGCCGCGGACGGGAAGGACGGTCTCCGCGCTGGGATTCCAGACCTCCCACGTCTCCTCGTCCTTACGGGCGCCGTAGGCGAAGGTGTCGGGCTTCTTGTCACCCGAGGACTCACCCGTCAACTCATTCGGCACGAACGAGGGTGTGGGGGCAGGCCGGTTGGACGCCACGTAGGCGCACTCCTTTCCTTCCTTCTCGCCTACCGGGTTAGCTGACGGGTTCGGAGCAGGAAGGTCTCCTACGCGCGTCAACCGCGGTGCGCTACACCGCGAAGACGAGCGATTCACCCCAAGTGGTGGTTCCCCGGTTCCCTTGCGGGATTCGGCGCGTGCGCACGGAGCCGACTCTTGTGACGGCTGGGACTACCGCGCTGCGTTATCGAACGTTAATAGACCCGGGCACCGGATTCCAAGCCGTTCCTGATGATCGTTACGGCTCTTGGCCTGGACTTACGGGTCATGAGCGGAGTAAATCGGGCGAGTTGATCGACATTCAGGAGCGGGAGCCCTGTTGATGGTGCGTCAGTTGTTGAGCAGAGGGATTCCGTTCGACTACCAACGGTGATAGAGGCCGCCGCAAGAGCGACGCATCTCACGATCATCGCGCCCTCACGACCGCCGTGCCCTCACGCCCGCCGCACCGCGAGCAGTGCCATGTCGTCCGTGGCCCCGCCTCCGGTGTGCAGCAGGACGTCGTCGAGTACCGCGGCGAGCAACGCGTCGGGCCCGGGAAAGACCCGCCCGGACAACCGCCGGGCCGGATCGTAGAAGACGCCCCGCCGGTCCCGCGCCTCGGACAGCCCGTCCGTGTGGAAGAGCAGCATGGCCCCGCCCGGGAACTCCTCCTGCTGCGCCCGGTCGGGCCAGGTCCCCAGCGCCCCCGTCCCGAGCGGCAGCGCGGGCTCGGCCGCGGCGAGCGTACGTACCTCTCCGTCGCCGTACAGCAGCAGGGGCCCGGGGTGGCCGCGGTTCACGAGGCGTACGACCGGGGTGCCGTGCGGGATCTCGGCGAGCACGGCGGTGGTGAAGTCCTCGAAGGCCGCGACGATGTCGCGCCGGACGCCCTCGCGCGCGAGCGCCCGCTCCAGCCGCTGGGCGACCGCCTCCAGGCTCGCCTCCTGCTCGGCGGCCTCACGGAAGGCACCGATGAGCACGGCGACGACGGAGACCGCCCCCATGCCCTTGCCCCGTACGTCGCCCACGAGGAGCCGTACGCCGTGCGGGGTGTCCTGCACGGCGTACAGGTCGCCCCCGATGAACGCGCCCTCCTGCGCCGCCTCGTACCGTGCCGCGATATCGAGGCCGCCGATCCGCGCCGCGGGTTCGGGCAGTACGGCCCACTGGGCGGCCTCCGCGATCTCGCGGGCGGTGGCGAGGCGCGCGTCGCCCCGGTGCACGAGCCGGTTGATGCCCACGGCGAGGACGGCGGCCGTGGCCACGGTGAGGACCTCGGTGACCGCGCTCACGTCGAAGGCGAACCTGAGATGTACGACGGCCATGGCCGCGGTCGCCGCGATTCCCGTCCACACGGTGGCGCCGAGCGAGAACAGGGGTGCCGCGATGAGCACCGCGGCCGTGAAGAAGGGAGCCGCGGTGAAGTCCTGCGGGGTGAGGAGGTCGTAGCAGACACCCGCGACGATCAGCAGCGCCGGCAACGCGCGGACGAGGGTGCTCGGATACGAGGCGGTCCTCTCCACGGGCTCGACGCGCACCGGTTCCTGCTTCTGCTCCGGTCCCTGCTCCTCCACCTGTCCAGGCTTCCGGGAGCGGGGGCGGCGGGCGAGCGGACGAGGACCGGGCGGGTGAAGACACCCTGGGGACACCCGAGTCGAGATATCCGGGGAAACACCTGAGGCCGGAATCCTTGATCGGATTCCGGCCTCAGGCCTTCAGTAGCGGGGACAGGATTTGAACCTGCGACCTCTGGGTTATGAGCCCAGCGAGCTACCGAGCTGCTCCACCCCGCGTCGTTAAGACCACTGTACGCCATCCGCGGGACCCAAAGCACACGCGTTAACTTCGCCCGCGCTTCACCGGGTGGTTTGGTACGAAACATGCCGGTCGGCGGTACGGGCCGACAGTGCGGGTCGGCCCTGCGCATCGGCCGTACCGACGGGAAACGGGCCGGTCGGGCCAGGTCAGGTCAGGTCAGGTCGGGTCAGGTGACGGTTGGGTGCCTTCGCGTCGGCCTCGTACTCCGGGAGCACCAGGACGTCGGCGCCGGCCGCGGCCAGCAGCCCGCTCCCGTCCGCGCCCGCCACGAAGGTGTCCGGCTCCCGCCAGGCGGTCACGACCCTGCGTACGCCCGCGTCGAGGATCAGCCGGGCGCAGGGCGCGGGCCGTGACGCGCGGCGGGCGCACGGCTCCAGGCTGCTGTAGACGGTGGCGGTCGCGAGCCGCGGATCACCCGGCCCGATCTTGGCGAGGGCGGCCTCCTCGGCGTGCGAGACGGGGTCGGACTCGCGGGAGTACCCGCGGGCCAGCTCCGTACCGTCGGCCGCGACGACGACCGCGCCGACGCTGAACGCGGTCCGCGAGGGCGGACACTCGGCGGCCAGTTCGCAGGCGAGCGCCAGCCACCGGTGGTCGGCGGCGGAGGGTACGGGCCCGGTGCCGGGCGCGGTGGGGACGTACCGCATGAGGACGACGTCCCCCACGGGCCGCGTCTCGACCAGCCGCAGCCGGTTGCGGGGGCCGCCCGGGTAGTCGCCGGGGCCGAACAGCCGGGGCGCGTCCGGCTCCCCCACGACGAGGGGCGCGAGGGCGAGCTGCAGCTCGTCGGCGAGGCCCTGGCGGAGCAGCTGGGTGTGGACGCGGCCACCGCCCTCGACCATGAGCCGCCGTACGCCGCGCACGTCGTGGAGATGGGTGAGTACGGCCCGCCAGTCGACGTCCGGTCCCACGGGGACGACGCCGACGCCGAGCCCGCGCAGCGCTTCGGTGGCCTTGGCGGCCCCCTCGTCGCTCGTGTAGACGACCTTCTCGCCGCCCGTGGACCAGAAGTTGGCGTCGGGGTCGAGGTCGCCGCTGCCGCTGACGGTGACCTTCAGCGGGTACTCCGGCCGTCCGGCGGCGACCCGGGCCGCGCGGCGCTCCGCGGAGTTGACGAGGAGCCGGGGGTTGTCGGCGCGCAGGGTGCCCGCGCCGACGAGGATCGCGTCGGACCCGGCCCGTACCTCGTCGACCCGGTCGAAGTCGGCCGGCCCGGAGAGCAGCAGCCGTCCGGGGCCGGTGTCGTCCAGGCAGCCGTCCAGGGAGACGGCGGCGGACAACAGGACGTAGGGGTGAGGCATGAACGCGCTCGCTTTCGGACTCTCTCGGGCTCTCGGACACTTTCGAAGGCGGAGCCGGGGCTTGCCCGGAGGACGGTCGGGGCTTGGTTCAAGTTTGAAACAAACCTACACTGGGAGCATGACGACCCGCTGGCTCACCTCCGAGGAGCAGCGCGCCTGGCGCGCTTACATCGCCGCGTCCCATCTTCTGGAGGACGCGATCGACCGGCAGCTCCAGCAGGAGGCCGGCATGCCGCACCTTTACTACTCCATCCTGGCCAACCTCTCCGACGCGCCGGGCCACAGCCTGCGCATGACGGACCTCGCGGAGAGCACGAAGATCACCCGCAGCCGGCTGACGTACGCGGTGACCCGCCTGGAGAAGGACGGGGCCGTACGCCGCGAGGACTGCCGCATGGACAAGCGCGGCAGCATCGCGATCCTCACGGACGAGGGGATGGCCCTGCTGGAGCGCACGGCCCCGGGCCATGTGGAGACGGTCCGCACGACACTCTTCGACAAGCTCACTCCGGAGCAGGTGGGACAGCTGGAGGAGATCTGCACGTCGATCGCGCGGGGCCTGGAGGGCGACGACCCGCAGGCGGCGCCGGACGAGGTCCCGTGGCGCCGCCGATCGTCGAGCCCGTCCGCGGGAGGGACGACGAACGGCGAGGCATGAGCTTTGCAGAGCCAGATGAGCCGCACGGCACCCACCGGAACCACCACAACCCCCGGGGCCATCGGGGCCATCGGGGCCATCGGAATCATCGGGGGCCACCACAACAACCCAAATCACATTGATTCAACTTTGAAGCATGAGGTAGTGTCTCGATCCAAGGATCTGCTTCAAATCTGAAGCAGATGAGAGATCGGACCGGGAGAACCGCATGCCCGACTACCCCGCCGCCACCCAGCGCTCGCGCGTCCGGGTGCCGCTGCGTTTCAACGACGGCTACAGCGTCGATGCCGAGCTGGTCACCTTCCACGGCCTGGCCGACGGCCAGGAACACGTGGCGATGATCCTCGGCACCCCTTCGGCCACCCCCTTGGTCCGCCTCCACTCCGAGTGCCTGACGGGCGACGTCTTCGGCTCGTCCCGCTGCGACTGCGGCCCGCAGCTCCGCGAGGCGGTCGAACAGATCGCGACCCGCGGCGGCGCGCTCCTCTACCTCCGCCAGGAGGGCCGGGGCATAGGCCTCTACAACAAGCTCGACGCGTACGCTCTCCAGGACGAGGGCCTCGACACGTACGCCGCGAACACGGCCCTGGGCTTTCCGGAGGACGCCCGCGACTACACGGCGGCGGCCCAGATGCTGACGGCCCTCGGCATCACGGAACTGGACCTGCTCTCCAACAACCCCGACAAGGCGAACCAGCTCCGCGACCTGGGCATCACGGTCGGCCACCGCGTCCCGACAGGCGTCTTCACCACGGCCCACAACGTCCGCTACCTCCGCGCGAAGGTCCTCCAGACCCAGCACACACTGCCGCTGGCGGAACTGACGGCGGGCTGACACCGGGGGCTCTGCCCGGAAGGGGTGACTCCGCACGACCGCGGGGCAGAAGTCACGCATGGGGGACGACAGCGAGGTTCAGCGCATAGCGGAGGACGGCCGGCTCTGGCAGCACACGCTGCACGAGAACACCATGCTGTTCCAGCGCGGCAACCTCTTCCTGGTGGGCCAGTCACTCTTCGCCGTGGCCCACACGACACTCCTGGCCTCGGAACAACACCTCGCGGCAGCCCGAGTCCTGGCCGCCTTCGGCCTCGTACTGGCCCTCACCTGGCTCTACGTCGGCCACCGCCACCGCCTCTACTACCGCCACGTACAGGCGAGAGCGCTGGAACGCCTCCCGGACTACGCCGCCACCTGGTCAAGCTGGACGGGCCGCAGGCGGGGCATGTCGATCACCCTGATCGCCTATGTCCTGCCTTGTTTGGCTGTGGTGATGTGGGGGGCGTTGCTGGTGATCACTTGAGTGCCCCGCCGACCGCGTTCAACCCTGACCGCCTGCGTCACTCGCGAGTGGCAATTCAGGCGAAACCCACGACAAGCAGTCTTAAAGCCAGCACACTGCCCCACACGCGACACCAACCACCACCGGGAGCAGTGCCACGGCCAGCAACCCCTACTTCAACCAGCCCTTAGCTCTGAGCCGCCCCCACATGTTCAACACCACGATCGCCAAAGTGATCTGGACCATCGTCCCCGTCGTCACGCTCGGCCTGTGTGCGGCCGTGCCGTTCGTGGTCGCCGCGGTAAAGGGGGTGGTGAAGCCATGGCTGGCAGTGACCTACGTGGTCGGCGAGATCGTAATCATCGGTGTGGCACTGGCGATCGACCCGTCGGGAGACGGCAGCCCGCTGACGGGGTTCTTGCTGATGATCCTGATCATCACGTCGGCCACACACACGGCGCTCCTCGACAACGACAAGATCAGCATCGGCAAGTAGCCCGGCCCGCCAACGGCAGCGGGCGAGCAGCCCGAACCCCAGCCCCGCCGAAGGGAAACCGAAGCAGTTCGGCAGCATCCTGAACTGCAGCGACCCAGTCGACGGCGGTGCCCTCGCGGTCACCGTCCTCGGCTACGAACAGGGCGTCACCGCGTCCATCACCGCCGACCAGGAGTTCGGCACCACCGGCTACGTATGGGCTGCCCTGGAGATCAAGGCCTGCGTCAAGAAGGGCACGGCCGGTATCAGCCACTTCCCCTGGGTGCTCGCCTTCGCCGACGGCGCCCGAGTCGAGCCGAGCGGCGTGACGTACGGGGATTTTCCCAAACCTGAGTATCCGTACGACGCCACAGTGAAAGCCGGTGACTGCGTGCGCGGGAAGACCGTGTTCGCGGTGCCGGGCAAGCAGCGACCCGAGCGGGTGCCGTATACGCCCGAGGCACTTCCGGAGCCTGTCGAGTGGGCAGTGCCAACGGCGTAGCCGAAGCCGCCCACGGCCATGAGAGAGGACGCTGGGGGCACTTCTGCGTGTCCGGGCCCCTCAACGCCTCTGTATCGCGACTGCACTCGTGTACGTCTCTCGCGTCAGGTCCTCCTGCCCGATGCCGAGTTCAGCAAGGACGGCGCGGACGTCGTCGAGCGCTGCCGCGACGTCGTCCTCGTCGACGAGGGTCTCGACTTCGAGGAACGTGCCGTCGATCTCGGGTACGCGTACGAGCGTGGCGAGCATCTGCCGGCCGCGGGCCTCGAACTCGTAGTTGCGACATCGCTTCTCGAGGGCGATCGCCGGAACGTAGCCGAGACCGTGCAAGATGGCATGCGCCTCCTGCGAGTCCTCTACTCGGGTCTCGTGCTCGGGCTTCGATCCAGATGCTTTCTCGACCGCGGCGGCCTTGAACGTCAGGACAGTCCGCACGCTGTCCCGACCGTGGACGGTTCGCACCCGAAGCTCCTGGTCCCGCTTCTCGAGCGAGCCGTCGGGCCAGTCGTAGTACGTGTCCTGATGGATCTCGACACGAGCCTCTGCGCGCTCGTCGAGGTGACGCGTGACCGCCTCGGGCGCATGCACGTGGGCCTTCAACTCGGCCTCGATCACCTGGGGTCTCCTCCCTGCTCGGACCGTGCGCTGTACGCCGTCGGTGATCGCCTCGAACATCCAGCGGGACCCCGGCGGAGGGGGCCCGTGTGGAATCTCCATCACCATGTACGTGGCGCTCTCGTGGCCTCCCCAACCAGCGTCGAAGGCACTGCCGAACATGGTGGAGTCTGTGCGGATGAACCGCCAGGCCCGGCAGGTCGGGGTCAGTGCAACGCCGCTATGGCCTTGAGGATCAGGGCGCGCGCGTCGGCCCCGTACACGGCCATGCTTCGCAGTTGCTCGAACGCCTCCCGATACAAGGCGATCTCCGTGGGCTGCGTGATATTCACCTGTGCCGAGATTAGCTCGACGGAGACGAGGGTGTCGTCGTAGACGTGGAACAGTTCCTGCGGCCACAGCACACGCTCCCGCGTGGCGCTGGGGATGATGCCGAGCGACACGGACGGCAGCGCCCCTGCGGTGAACAGGTAGCCGAGCTGGGCGGCCATCGCGTCGCTGTCGCCCAACTGGTAGTAGAGGACGCTTTCTTCGATCAGCAGGACGAATCGGTGGCCCTGCTCATGGATGACCTTGGACCGTTCGAGGCGGGCGTCTGCGGCCTGGTCGGCGTCGTCGGGGATGTCGAGCAGGCGGGCGTTGGCGGACAGCAGGGCGCGCGCGTATCCCTCGGTCTGCAGCAGGCCCGGAACCAGCGTCGGCGAGTAGATGCGGAACAGGCCGGTCGAGCGGAACAGCTTCACGTAGCTGTCCTGGATCTGGCGCAGGCCGAGGCGGGCCCGGCGGCGCCATTCGGTGTACATGGACTCCGCGTTGAGCGACGCGGCGATCAGGTCGTCGGCCCGGCCCGGCGTCTTGCAGGTCGCGCACCAGAGACGGATGTCGGTGGGGGACGGCGGCGTCTTCGCGTTCTCTATGCGGGACGTCTTGGCGTGGTGCCAGCCGCACGCGGAGGCCAGCTCGGCGACCGTCAGCCCGGCGTCCCTGCGGAGTTCACGGAGACGGCGCGCCACGTTTTCGCGGGCCTCCTGGGCGGAGGACGACGGGGAGATGGGCATGAGCTGGCCTGTCCGTGCTTTCTGTCAGTGGATCTCGTACTGGTCGTGTGAGGTGGAGCGTTCCCACACGGCCTCGAACGCATCGACGCACTGCTTGACGATGGCTGGTTCCGTGCGGAGTTCGAGTGGCGGGTCTGCCCAGTCCCCGTCGCCGCTGAAGTGGTTGAACAGCACGCGTGCCCCGTCGAAGATCCACAGGTCTGCGCCGGGCAGCATGAGGTCGACGGCCTGGCGGCGGGGCAGCCAGCGGACTTGCTCGCCCGCGTGGACGTTGACGCCGGCCCCGGCGTACTCGTATCGGATGTAGTCAGTGACAGGCTCGGACACGATGCGGGCCCGGCGCACGGTCACGCCGCGGGCGGTCGAGCGCTGGATCAGGTCGACCCACGGCGCCCAGTAGACGGAGCCCGGGTCGGCGTCGCGCCAGCCGGTCGCCTTCCAGTGGTCGAAGTCGTCGGCCTCGTCACCGACCCCGTAGTTGTCGCGCATCTCCAGGTGGACGGCGGAGTGCTGGGCTGCCTCGAGGAGGTCGTTAAAGCGCAGCTCGTTCTGCGGCATCGCATGCCTCCCTCAGCATCGGTACGAGGTGGACGGGGATCCGGATCACGGTCTCGTGGTCGGGGATTCCCTTGTCGTGCCCGGGCGCGGTGTTCTCCTGGCACTGGGTCCGGGTCTGCTCGTCGGCGGTGTAGCTCTGGAGCACGATGTCGGCGGTGTCGGTGTCGACCCACGCGGTAGGTGACCCGCTCTGTCCTGTCTCTGGGTCGATGCCGATGAACTGTAAGGCCATGGCTGTCCTCCCCTGGCGGCGTGTGCGCTGATGTGCACCAACGTCACCCGCCGGTGATGCGGGGTCAAGACCGCGTTCTGGCCAGGGAGTTGTTCAGAGCGACATCGTGCACATCAGTGCACATTGCTGGCACTTCCGCACATCGCGTCCCTAGCGTCGTGACCAGCGGCAGGCCCACCACTCTGCCCGTGCACATAGCCGCGCTGGGCAGACCTACGCCAGCGGAGGCACGCGTATGAGCACGACCCAGGAATCCCCCGTCACGTTGCTGGATCCGACGAGCCCTCCCCGGCCGGCCCCGGGGTGCGACGTGTGTGCGGCGCTGGAGAAGCAGCGCGCCGGGTACGAGCGCCGCGGGAACATCAAGGCCGCGACGGACTGCGAGGTCGAGATGCGCAACCACCCCAAGCACGGGAGTGTCTCGTGATGGGCGACCGGTCGCAGTGGCGGGACCCAGCCGGCGGGGCACCGCGAGCGGCGGCCAGCATTACCGGGTTCACGCCGAAGCAGGCGAAGTTCCGCGCCTTCCTGGACCACTCCCAAGGCTGCCCGGACTGCGACTACGGCAACCGGCGGTGCGACGTGGCGCAGGGGATATGGGAAGCGTGGCGGGCGCTGCCGCAGTAGACCCCCGTCCGTCCCTGTACCCCGTGAGCTCCGGGGCGGGTGGGACCAGGCCCCGGCCGGGCATGTCCACCGGCCGGGGCCGCTCCATGTCTTGCGGGCCCTTGAGGTGCGGAGCACGCTCTCGCCACGACGCGAGACACGGAGGTCTCATGAACCTCAGCAAGGAAATCGAGTGCACGGTCGACTTGACGATCACCGACGCCGTCGAATCGGACGTGAGGGACCTCATTCATAGCGCTGCCGCAGAGCACCAGGTCGACGTCAAGTACCTGCCGATCAACAACTACCGGATCACGGTGACCTTTGGAGACGACCTGGGTGGCGCCCAGGCTCTCGTTTCCAGGGCGGATCGCCTCGCCGACGACGACAGCGACTGAGGCTGATCATCTGCGCTTCAGTTGAGCTTCGACTGAGCTAGCGATCTCTGCAGCCCCAAAACACACCGAAGGCCCAGGTCAGATTCCCTCTGACCTGGGCCTTGTCGGTAGACCCTGTGGGACTCGAACCCACAACCAATGGATTAAAAGTCCACTGCTCTGCCAATTGAGCTAAGGGTCCGTGCGTCGGACCACGCCGGCGCACACACGCACCGACCCGTGTCGACGCAGGAACGAGCATAGCCGGACGTGGCCGGGACTCCGATCGGGTATCGGTGTACCGGCCACGCCGAAGGGATGCGCGGACGCCGCGCGAGGTGCGGGACGGCGCCGCGCAACGTGCGGGACGGGGCCGTGCAGGGTGCGGGACTGGGCACCGCGAGGTGTGCGGAGCGCGGCCGCGCCGGGTGTGCAGGCTTACGGGTCGATCGGGTCCGGGGCTCCCGCGCGGGCCGCCTCTCGGGCGTGGGTGCGTTCGTGGTCGGGGTTGAGGAACCAGTGGCGGGCCGAGGCGAACCACCAGGCCGCGGCGAAGCCGAGGACGGCCAGGACCGCGAGGGGAGCGTAGTTGAAGGTCTCCCAGGTGACCGGGGAGACCTGCGGCAGCATGAAGAGGATCGTGATCACGCCCACCCACACCACCGCCACGACGCCGATCGGGCGCGACCAGCGGCCCAGGTGCCACGGGCCGCGGTCGAAGGCCTCGCCCTTGCGCAGGCGGAGCAGGGTCGGGATGACGTAGGCGATGTAGAGGCCGATCACGGCGATGGACGTCACGGCCGCGTACGCGGTCACGTTGATCAGGTAGGGCAGGCCGAGCACCAGCGCGCCCAGCGCCGCGAGCCACACCGCCGCGACGGGTGTGCGCGTGCGCGGGTTCACCGTGTGCCAGATGTGCGAGTACGGCAGGGCCCCGTCGCGCGAGAAGGCGTAGATCATGCGGGAGTTGGCGGTCACGGATGCCATGCCGCAGAAGAGCTGCGCGCCGATGACGACGAGGAGCAGGAGCTTGCCCGCCGTCGCGCCCAGCGCGTCCAGGAGGATCTGGGCGGGCGGCACCCCGGTCGGCGAGCCGAGGGCACCGTCGTACGACTGGATCGCGAAGGTGAAGCCCAGGAGGAGGACGAAGCCCGCTATCCATGATGTCCAGATCGATTGGACGATGCCCTTCGGGCCGGCCGTGGACGCGTCGCGCGTCTCCTCCGTCATGTGCGCGGAGGCGTCGTAGCCGGTGAAGGTGTACTGGGCCATCAGCAGGCCGAGCAGGACGACGTAGAAGCTGCTGCCCCAGCCCGTGTTGTTCACGAACTCGGTGAACACGAAGGACGCCGACTGGTGGTGGTCCGGCGCGAACGTCAGCGCGCCCACGATGACCGCGACGCCCACCACGTGCCACCACACGCTGACGCTGTTGAGGAGGCCGACTATGCGTACGCCGAAGGTGTTCAACAGGCCGTGCAGGACCAGGATTCCGGCGAAGAGCAGGATCGTACGGCCGGGGGTGACCTCGAAGTCGAACTGCAGGTTCAGATACGCGCCCAGGAACGAGGCCGCGCCGAAGTCGATGCCCGCCGTCACCGCGACCTGGCCGAGGACGTTGAACCAGCCCGTGAACCACGCCCAGGCAGCGGCCGTACGCGGCGGGGCGAGGCGGTGGGCCCAGAAGTAGAGGCCCGCCGAGGTCGGGTACGCCGAGCAGATCTCGGCCATCGCCAGCCCGACGAACAGGGTCATCAGGCCGACCACCACCCAGCCCCAGGTGATCACCGCGGGACCGCCGGTGTTCATGCCGAACAGGTAGAGCGTGAGGCACCCGGAGAGCACCGAGATGATCGTGAAGGAGACCGCGTAGTTGGAGAACGCCGACATGCGGCGGGCGAGGACCTGCGTATAGCCGAGCTGCGCGAGACGTTCCTCGTCCGACAGCCCGGTTGCCTTGGCGTCATCTGTCATGCCCCCAGCAATTCCCCTGCCGGGGGTACGACATGCGCCAGGCGATTGGCCAAAAGATGACGTGCCGTACACGCACATCGTCGCCGGTGCCCAGGCACGCGAAAGGGCCCGGACGACCGAGGTCGTCCGGGCCCTTTCAGTAGCTCAGCTCAGTAGCTCAGCTCAGTAGCGCAGCTCAGTTGCTCAGCGAGGCGGTTGGCGGTCGCCGCTCAGGCGACGTCAGCCGTTGCGCTTCCAGCGCGGCTTGTCGTCACGGCGCCCGAAGGACGGGCCCGAGCCGGAACCGGCGCCGCGGTGGTCGTCACGACGGCCGTACGGGCGGTCGTGGCCGCCGGAGCGGAAGCCGCCGCCCGAGGGACGGTCGCCCTGCCGGTCGCGGTTGAACGGACGGTCGCTGCCCCTGTGACCGGCCGGACGGTCGTCACGGCGGAAGCCACCACGGTCGCCGCGGTCGCCACCGGCGGGACGCTCGTCACGACGGTCACGGTTGAACCCGCCCGACGGACGGTCGTCACGACGGAACCCACCACGGTCGCCGCCACGGTCACCACCGCGGTCGTCGCGACGGTCACGGTTGAAGCCGCCCGACGGACGGTCGTCACGGCGGAAACCACCACGGTCACCACCGGCGGGACGCTCGTCACGACGGTCACGGTTGAAGCCACCCGACGGACGGTCGCCGCCACGGAAACCACCACGGTCGCCGCCGCGGTCGTCACGACGGAAACCACCGGACGGGCGGTCGTCGCGACGGTCACGGCGCTCGTAGTTGCCGCGCTCGTCACGACGCTGACGCGGCTGCTCCGCACGCGCGGCAGCGGCGGCTTCCTCGGCCACCGCCTGCTCGGCGACGGCCGCCGCGGCGGCCTCGACCACGGCGGCGGCCTCGGCGAGCGCGGCCTCCGGGTCCTCGCCACGCTCACGCGCGGCACGGGCGATCAGCCGGTCCGACTCCTCGCGGAGCTCGACGGCACGACGCTGCGCGCGCTCCAGCTGCTTGGTGAGGTCGGTGACCTCGCGCTCGGCCTGCTGCGCCGCGTTGCCCGCGGACTCGGCCTGGACCTCGGTCATCGACCGGGCACCGGTGATGTCGGCGACCTCCGGGTCGAAGCTCGTACCGCCCTGGATGATGTGGCGCGAGGCGTCGACGCCCGCGTCCTCCATCAGCCGGAAGATCTGGCGGCGCTGGTGCGGCAGGGAGAGCGAGACGACCGTGCCGGAGCGGCCCGCGCGGGCCGTACGGCCGGAGCGGTGCAGGTAGTCCTTGTGGTCGCCGGCCGGGTCCACGTTCAGGACCAGGTCGATGCCGTCCACGTGGATGCCGCGGGCGGCGACGTCGGTCGCGACGAGCGCGTTGACGTAACCCTTCTTGAAGTCCTCAAGGACGCGGGTACGGGCGCCCTGCGTCATGCCGCCGTGCAGCGCGTCGGCCTTCACACCGGACTCGCAGAGCTGCTCGGCGATGCGGTCGGCGCCCAGCTGCGTACGGACGAAGATGATCGTGCGGCCCTTGCGGGAGGCGATCGCGGCGGTGACCGGCGCCTTGTCCTTGGGCTTCACGATGAGGATGTGGTGGGACATCGTCGTGACGTTGCCCTGGGCGCTGTCGACCTCGTGCGTGACCGGGTTGGTCAGGTAGCGCTTGACCAGCGTGGAGATCTCGTTCTCCATGGTGGCCGAGAACAGCATGCGCTGGCCGCCGCCGGGGATCTGGTCGAGCAGCTCGGTGACCTCGGGCAGGAAGCCCAGGTCGGACATCTGGTCGGCCTCGTCGAGGACCGCGACCTGGACGTTCTCCAGGGAGCAGGCGCCGCGGTTGATGATGTCGCGCAGCCGGCCCGGGGTGGCGACGAGGACGTCGACGCCGCGCTCCAGGGCGTAGATCTGGTTGCCCATCGACGTACCGCCGCAGACGACCTTCATCTTCAGGCCGAGCACGTCGCCGTACGGCTGGAGGGCGTCCGCGACCTGCATCGCGAGCTCACGCGTCGGCGTGAGGATGATGCCGCGGGGCTTCTTCTTCTCGGTGTGGCCGCCGGAGAGCTGCGTGAGCATCGGCAGACCGAAGGAGAGGGTCTTGCCGGAGCCGGTGCGGCCACGGCCGAGGATGTCCTTGCCGGCCAGGGCGTCCGGGATGGTCGCGGCCTGGATCGGGAAGGGGGAGGTCACGCCGTTCTGCGCGAGCTTGCGCACGACGCCCTCGGGCAGACCCAGGTCGCTGAAGGTGACCTCGGGAGTCTCGGGGACCTCGGGAGCCGCGGTCGCGGCAGTCTCGTCGACAGCGTCCCCGATGTTCTCGTTCTCGGGCACGACGACGTGATCAGTACTGGAAATGGACATGCGAATGCGAAACCTTCCGGAGTCTCGTACGGCACGCGCCCGTCAACTCCGTGATTTCGCAAACGACCGCCTCAATGCGGTCAGCCACGGCAAGGGAGAGTACGCGCCACACGGCGCGCTCTAACTGGCGCCGGGCAATGGGATCAAACGATCTACCACCATACGCACCCCCCACCCGGTAAGGCAAACCAGCTCCGAGAGGCTCCGGTCACACCGCCTCCGGGCCCTCTCGCCGAACCCGGGCGCACCCCCTGCGACCAGGCCCGTTCAGGCACTGCGACCAGGCCCGTTGCGGCGATGCCCGGTCAGGCCTCGACACCGGCCTGGGGCTCCGGCTCCCGCCGCTCCACGAGCTGCGGCTCGGGCTCCGGGTGCGCCGAGGACGACGGCTCGGCGGTGGTCGGGTCCGGCGACGGAGGCGGCGGCTCCTCCTTGGTGGGCGTCGGCTCGGGGGCCGGTCGCGTCGGCGTGGGCTGGGCCTTCGTCGGTGAGGGCGCCCCCGGCCTGGGCTTCTTCCCGTCCTTGCCGTCCTTGCCCGGCTTGGGCGGAGCGGCCGTCCCGCTCTCCCCCGCGGACGGCGACGCCGACCCGGACGCCGACTCGTGGGGCTTCGCCCGACCATGTTTTCCGTCACCCGCCCCGCGGTAGCCGGGGCCCCCACCGCTCACCGCGGCCCCGCCGTCGGGTGCCTCACCGCCCCGCCGCCCGGCCGAGTGCGAGGGCTTCGCGTGGTCGCCCCCGTCGTCACCGACGCTCACGCAGCCGGCGGACGCGGCGACGGCCAGGGCGGCGGCGGCCAGACGGACGGGTACGTACTTGGCGCGCACGGGCAGCCACCTCCGGGCGGTGTGGGGAGTCCCCCTGCCCAACTCCCGCCGCCCGCAAGAAGACACGCGAACGCGTGAGAGACACGGGAGAACCGCCCGCGGAACACGAGAGATATGTCACCCGCGCCGCGCGGACCGTGCCTGACGGATCGTCACCCGTACCCGAGGGCGTGCAACCGCGCGTCGTCGATACCGAAGTGGTGGGCGATCTCGTGGACCACGGTCACCTCGGTCTCGGCCACCACCTCCTCCCGCGTCGCGCACATCCGCAGCGTGGGCCCCCGGTAGATCGTGATCCGGTCGGGCAGCACCCCGGCGTACCACTCGCCGCGATCGGTCAGCGGAGTCCCCTCGTAGAGCCCGAGCAGCTCGGGGTCGTCGGCGGGCGGCTCGTCCTCGACGAACACCGCCACGTTGTCCATGAGCCGCGTCAGCTCCGGCGGAATCCGGTCCAGCGCCTCGGCGACCTGTTCCTCGAACTCCTCGCGCGTCATCTCCAGCACAGGGCCATTGTCCGGCACCGACGCGCGGACGCCACGGGACGCGTCGTACGAGAACACACCCCGGTCGTACGAGAACACACCCCGGGGCACGCCGAGAGCCGGAGCCGCGCCGCATATCCGCCCCCAGCTCTGGGCATACGGGACCAATGGCCCGCGTCCCCGCTGCCGCCACCGCTCCGCACCGTGTACGACGGGCTTCCCGCGCCCTCGTACGCCGCTTCCGCGCACGCCGCCGCACACACCACGTCGAACCCGTCGTCGAACTCGTCCACCAACCACGCCCCTGGGTCCGCGCCCTGGGCCTCGTCACCGTGGTGCTGTTCGGCGCGTGGCTGGGCCTGCTGATCGTCGGGAACGTCCGGGCGCCGGTGGGCCCCATGGACACCACGATGACGCTGCGCCCCTCCCTCACGGGCGGCACGAAGATCAACGTCTCGCCGCTGGGCGCCCTGGAACTGCGCAGCCACACGGCCCCGCTCCGCCTCGACGTGGACGTCGACCAGCTCGACCCCGTCCGCTCCCAGGCCCTGGTGGACCACCCCGAACGCCTCTCCGGCCTCCAGGACGAGGTGGCCCAGGACGTCGGCGCCGGCACCCTCGACCTGGCCGTACGGTCCGTCGTCGCCGTCGTCTCCGGTGCGACCGCCCTCGGCCTCGCGGTCTACCGCCGACCGCGCCGGGCCCTGGCGGCGGGCGGCCTGGCCCTGACCCTGCTGGCGGCCTCGGGAGCGACGGCCTTCGCGACCTGGAACCCCGACTCGGTCCTGGAGCCGAAGTTCTCGGGCCTGCTCTCCTCGGCCCCCTCGGTCGTCGGCAACGCCCGCAGCATCGTCAGCGAATTCGACGTCTACCAGAAGGAGTTGGCCCGCCTGGTGACGAACGTGACGAAGCTGTACGACGTCACGTCCACGCTCCCCGCCTACGCGCCCGACCCCTCCACCATCCGCGTCCTGCACGTCTCCGACATCCATCTCAACCCGGCGAGCTGGAAGATCATCGCCTCGCTGGTGAAGCAGTACAAGATCGACGTGATCGTCGACTCCGGCGACACCATGGACCACGGCACGGCGGCGGAGAACGGCTTCCTGGACCCGGCGTCCGACCTCGGCGCCCCGTACGTCTGGGTGCGCGGCAACCACGACGGCCGGGTCACCCAGAGCTATCTGGAGCGCATGAAGAACGTGCACGTCCTCGACGACGGCCGGGCCGTCTCGGTGGCGGGCCTGCGCTTCGCGGGCGTCGGCGACCCGCAGTTCACCCCCGACCGCTCGGCCAAGGTGGGCGGCGACCAGTCGGAGGAGCTCGCGGGCGCCCGGCTCGCCTCCTCCCTCCGTGACCAGGAGGCGGCCGGCACCCCGGTCGACATCGCCGTCGCGCACAACCCGACGGCCGCGCGCCAGACGGACGGCGATGTTCCGCTGGTCCTGGCCGGCCACCTCCACCACCAGGAGATGGAGGTCCTGAAGTACGGCACCCGGCTGCGCATCGAGGGCTCCACGGGCGGCGGCGGTCTGCGCGCGCTGGAGGGCGAGGGTCCCGCCCCGATCGAGACGTCGATCCTCTACCTCGACCGCGACACCCGTCGCCTCCAGGCCTGGGACGAGATCAAACTCGGCGGCCTTGGCCTCACCACGGCCGAGGTCAGCCGCCACCTCCCCAAGGAGAACCGGCCGGGCGCCGTCACCACCCCGGCCACCCCGACCCCCTCCGCACCCACCCCGTAAACCGTTTCCGAACCCACCCCGTAAACCGTTTTGGCGATCCCTCCCGACATCCCATATGCTTCTCACGTCCCCGACGCGCTGCAAGGCGCCCAGGCGGGCCGATAGCCCTCATCGTCTAGCGGCCTAGGACGCCGCCCTTTCAAGGCGGTAGCACGGGTTCGAATCCCGTTGGGGGCACAAGCTACTTATATGGATCGCAGGTCAGAGTCCTCTCTGGCCTGCGATTTGTTTTTCCCGGCTTCAGCTTGCTGGTTCGGCCCGCGGCTGTCCGGGAACCGCCCCTCCGCCCCGAGGCGTACTGGTTGCGCCGTGCGGCCTTTGCTAGAAGAGAGCGAGCAGAGCTGCGGCAGAGGCGTCGGCGTGCGATGAGGAGGGCCCGGCTTGGCGGTCCGGGGGGCACCGGCCGACGGTCCGGAGGCCACCGCACGGGACGCCGGACGCCGGGACTTCCGCCGGATGTGGCTGGGCCAGAGCATCAGCCTCGCCGGCGACCAGGTGTCCCTGTTCGCCCTGCCCAGCCTCGCCATTCTGGTGCTGGACGCCACCGGGCCCCAGGTCGGCGTGCTGCACGCGATGGCGACGATCGCCTTTCCCGCGCTCGGCCTGTTCGTCGGCGCCTTCATGGATCACGTCCGGTGCCGCCCCTTCATGATCGGCGCGGATCTGCTGCGGCTGGTCCTCTTCCTGTCCGTCGCGGTGCTGGCGCTGACGGACTCGCTCGGACTGTGGCACCTCTATGCCGCGGCGGCGCTGGCGAGCGTGTGCACCGTCGTGTTCGACGTCGGTTACCAGACGCACCTGCCCCGCCTGGTCAGCCGCGACTTCCTGCCGCTGGGCAACGCGCGCCTCGAAATGTCCAGCAGCGTGGCCCGCGCGGGCGGCCCAGCCATCGCCGGCGCGGTCACCCAGCTGCTCGGTCCCGCACTCGCCGTCGCGGCCAACGCGCTCAGCTTCCTCGCCTCCGCGGCCGGCCTGCTCACCGTCCGCACCCCCGAGTCCGCCGTACCGGACCCGACCGGCGCCCCCTGGCGGAAGCAGATCCTGGACGGCGCGCGGTACATGTGGCGTACGCCCGTCCTGCGATGGCTCTCGGCCGCCGCCGCGCTGCGCAACTTCAGCATGGCCATGGTCGACACCGTCCTGCTGCTCTTCCTCTACCGCGCCATGGACCTGTCCCCCGCACTGGCCGCCGCCGTCCTGACCGCCGGCACCCTGGCGGCCGTACTCGGCGCCGTCGTCAGCCGTCGCCTCGTCCACCGGATGGGAGCCGGCCCCGTCCTGCTCGCCACCGCCACCGAGGGGATCGTCTGGGCCGGGGCCCCACTGGCCCTGGCGACCGGGTCGAGCGCGGTGGTCATCGCCATCGCCTTCGTCTCCGCACTGTGGCTGCCGGTCTGGAACATCACCGTCATCACCCTGCGCCAGCTGATCACCCCGCCCCACCTCCTGGGCCGGGTGCACGCCACCGCCCGCACGATCAACCTGTGCACCATCCCCGTGGGAGCGGTGGCCGGCGGCCTCCTCGCCGGCTGGGCCTCCGACGTGTGGGGCGAGGGCACCGGGCTCACAGCCGCCCTCGCCGTCGCGGGCCTGGCCACCGTCGGCGGACTGCCGTTCCTGCTGCGCAAGGAGATCCGTCACCTGCGCCGACTGCCCTCCGGCGAGGAGACACCGTGACGGTCCTCGCCACCGGCGAACATGGCACCCTCCCTGCCGTGACAGCTGCTCAGAGAGGCGCGAGCACAAGGCACGCCGTGGCGCCTGATGCAGAGGAGCCGGCGCGGCCGATCGGGCATCTCATGTGATAGGACGGCCGCCTCAAGGGGTGGGGGCGCGAATGCGGCACGTATTGGTCTGGCTGGTGCGTCTGAGCGCGCTCGGCGCGTGGGGCGCGGCCGCGGTCGCCTGCTGGCAGCTGCTCGGGAGCGGGCCCGTACCGCGGCCTTACCGCGAGCCCCTGGTGTGGGGTGCCGTCGCCGTGGGGTGTGCCGTGGTGCGGGTGGTGGCGTTGTGGACGCTGCGGGCGCCGGCGGCAGCGGCCTGGTGGCGGAGGTACCTGAGCGCCGGAGTCCCTCTGACCAAGGCGCCGCATGCCTGGAGCGACCCCCGCTCCCTCTCCTTCGACGACTCCGTGCTCTGGGTCAAGCTCCGTACCGCCGCCGTATGGCTGCTCGTGGCCTTCTCCGCGGGGGCGTTCTTCGCCGCGATGATGACCTCGCCCGACTGGGGGGAGCGGGCCGACGCCCTACGGGACGCCGGTGCCGAGGTGAGCACCGCGACCGTGGTGGCGCGACCGGGAGACGTGCGGGAGGAGTTCAGCGACGGTGACCTGGAGGGGTACACCTCCCACCTCGTCGTCTCCGTACCCGGCGGGCCCGAACGGCTCGCCGTGCCGGACGCGTTCACGTACGACAAGCCCGTCGAGGGGGCTGAGGTCGACGTCCTGTGGGCCCGTGCGGGCGGTTACGCCGACGAGCGCAAGCATCTGCCCACGATCGCCGCGGGACGCTGGGCGGTCTTCCCGGACGACGAGAACGGCGGCGCCGCACTGGTGGCGTTCGTCGTCCTCGCCGTCATCGGGGGCGCCGTACTGACCCCCTTCTTCACGATCGGGGCCCACGCCGACCGCCTCCAGCGGCTGGCCTGGTCGCCGCTCGCCCAGACCGTCCGGACCGGGCTCGCGGTGGGGGTGTTCCTCGGCTGGCGGCCCCTGCTGCTGGGGCGGGAGCCGGCCCCGACGGAGATGGCGTTCGCCGGGGGTGGTTTCCTGCTCGTCCTGGCCGTGTACATCGGCACGTCGATGCGCACGCTGCGGTGAGGCGGCTGCACACCGACGTCCCGCTGTACGGCAGCACCTTCGCCGCCGGGTCACCTGCCCCGCACCCAGCACGTTTTCAGCCCGCCGCTCATCCTCTGATACGCTGCTTCAGCGACGTCACCCCACCTGACCAGCATCTCCTCCCTCACCAGGATTCATCTTCCCGGCGTCGGCGGCAGACGGAATCACGTTGGGGACACGCAACACCGTGTGCGACACTGTTCGGACACAACAGCTTGGTCCTGTGGAGCAGTTTGGAGTGCTCGCCACCCTGTCAAGGTGGAGGCCGCGGGTTCAAATCCCGTCAGGACCGCTGAGATTCCTCGCGAATCTCTCGGCTGGGTAGCTCAGTTGGTACGAGCGACCGCCTGAAAAGCGGTAGGTCGCCGGTTCGACCCCGGCCCCAGCCACAGCACAGGCCCCGATCTCCGGATCGGGGCCTTGTTGTATGCCCGTACAAAAGCGTTCGCCCCTCGTTTCCCCGAGGTGAGATCCTGGACGGCGTATGTCAACGACTCCTGCCCCCGCCTTCGGCGCCATCGCCCCCCGCCTGACCGAGCTGTCCCTGCGCGACGCGCAACGGCTCGGGCGCAGGCTCGAAGGCGCGCGCAAGATCCGTAAGCCCGAGGCCCGGGCCGCCGTCCTCGCCGAGATCGAGGCGGAGGTCACCAAGGGCGAGGCCCGGATGACCGAGCGCCGCTCTCGCGTGCCCGCGATCACCTATCCCGAGCAGCTCCCGGTCAGCCAGAAGAAGGACGACATCGCGGCCGCCATCCGCGATCACCAGGTCGTCATCGTGGCCGGTGAGACCGGGTCTGGCAAGACCACCCAGATCCCCAAGATCTGTATGGAGCTCGGCCGCGGTGTGCGCGGCATGATCGGGCACACGCAGCCCCGCCGGATCGCCGCCAGGACCGTCGCCGAGCGGGTGGCGGACGAGCTCGACGTCCCGCTGGGCGAGGCCGTCGGCTGGAAGGTCCGCTTCACCGACCAGGTGAACCCGGACGGCACCTTCGTCAAGCTGATGACGGACGGCATCCTGCTCGCCGAGATCCAGACGGACCGCGAGCTGTACGCGTACGACACGATCATCATCGACGAGGCCCACGAGCGGTCCCTCAACATCGACTTCCTGCTGGGCTACCTCGCCCAGCTGCTGCCCAGGCGCCCTGACCTCAAGGTCGTCATCACCTCCGCGACCATCGACCCCGAGCGCTTCTCCCGGCACTTCGGGGACGCCCCGATCGTCGAGGTCAGCGGGCGTACGTATCCGGTCGAGGTCCGCTACCGCCCGCTTCTCGAAGAGGACGGCGCCTCCGCCGAAGGTGAAGAAGGGGACCGCGACCAGATCACCGCGATCTGCGACGCCGTCGAGGAGCTCCAGGGCGAGGGCAAGGGCGACATCCTCGTCTTCCTCTCGGGCGAGCGGGAGATCCGCGACACCGCGGACGCGATCACGAAGAGGAACTACCGCTTCACCGAGGTGCTGCCCCTGTACGCGCGGCTGTCGCACGCCGAGCAGCACCGCGTCTTCCAGCAGCACACCGGGCGCAGGATCGTGCTGGCGACCAACGTCGCCGAGACCTCGCTCACCGTGCCGGGCATCAAGTACGTGATCGACCCGGGCACCGCCCGTATCTCCAGATACAGCCACCGCACAAAGGTCCAGCGCCTCCCCATCGAGGCGATCTCGCAGGCCAGCGCCAACCAGCGCAAGGGCCGCTGCGGCCGGACCAGCGACGGCATCTGCATCCGCCTCTATTCGGAGGACGACTTCCTCGCCCGGCCGGAGTTCACCGACGCCGAGATCCTCCGTACGAACCTGGCGTCCGTCATCCTCCAGATGACCGCGGCCGGGCTCGGGGACATCGAGAGGTTCCCGTTCATCGACCCGCCGGACCACCGCAACATCCGCGACGGCGTCCAACTCCTCCAGGAACTGGGCGCGTTGGACCCCGCCCAGAAGGACGCCCGCAAGCGGCTCACGGACCGGGGCCGCAAGCTCGCCCAGCTGCCCGTCGACCCCCGCCTGGCCCGGATGGTCCTGGAGGCCGACAGGAACGGCTGTGCGCGCGAGGTCATGGTGATCGCCGCCGCGCTCTCCATCCAGGACCCACGCGAGCGCCCGGCCGACAAGCAGACCCAGGCCGACCAGCAGCACGCCCGATTCCGGGACGAGACGTCGGACTTCCTGGCGTACCTCAACCTCTGGCGGTATGTGCGCGAGCAGCAGAAGGAGCGCGGCTCGTCATCCTTCCGCCGGATGTGCAAGCAGGAGTACCTCAACTTCCTGCGGATCCGCGAGTGGCAGGACATCTACACCCAGCTGCGGACCGTCGCCAAGCAGATGGGCATTCACCTCAACGAGGACGACGCCCCCGAACAGCAGGTCCATCTCTCCCTCCTCGCCGGCCTGCTCTCCCACATCGGCATGAAGGACGTGAAGGAGACCGGTGGGGAGAGCGGCAGAAGCACCGGGAAGAACGAGTATCTGGGCGCCCGGAGCGCCAAGTTCGCGATCTTCCCCGGCTCGGCGCTCTTCAAGAAGCCCCCGCGTTTCGTGATGTCCGCCGAACTCGTCGAGACGTCCCGCCTCTGGGCCCGGGTCAACGCGAGGATCGAGCCCGAGTGGGTCGAGCCGCTCGCGGAACACCTGCTGAAGCGCACGTACAGCGAACCGCACTGGGAGAAGGACCAGGCCGCGGTCATGGCGTACGAGAAGGTCACACTGTACGGCGTGCCGATCATCGCCCAGCGGAAGGTCAACTTCGGGCGGATCGACCCGGAGGCCAGCCGCGAGCTTTTCATTCGCAACGCACTGGTCGAGGGCGACTGGCGTACGCACCACAAGTTCTTCGCGGACAACCGCAAACTCCTCACCGAGGTCGAGGAGTTGGAGCACCGCGCCCGGCGCCGCGACATCCTCGTGGACGACGAGACGCTGTTCGACTTCTACGACGAGCGGGTGCCCGAGCACGTCGTGTCGGGCGCGCACTTCGACTCCTGGTGGAAGCACAAGCGCCATGAGGAACCCGAACTGCTCGACTTCGAGCGGTCGATGCTCATCAACGAACGGGCCGGGGACGTCAGCAAGGACGACTATCCGGACACATGGCGCCAGGGCCCGCTGAAGCTCCGGGTGACCTATCAATTCGAGCCAGGTGCGGACGCGGACGGCGTGACCGTCCACGTCCCGCTCCAGGTGCTGAACCAGGTCACGGACGAGGGCTTCGACTGGCAGATCCCGGGCCTGCGCGACGAGGTCGTGACGGAGCTGATCCGCTCCCTCCCGAAGCCGATCCGCCGGAACTACGTCCCGGCCCCCGACTTCGCCCGGCGGTTCCTGAACCGGGCGGTCCCCCTTCAGGAGCCGCTGACGACCACGATGGCGCGCGAACTGAAGCGCATGGTCGGCGTTCCCTTCACGGCCGACGACTTCGACTGGTCCCGGGTCGCCGACCACCTGAAGATCACCTTCCGGATCGTCGACGAGCGGCGGCGCAAGCTGGCCGAGGACAAGGACCTGGAGGCCCTGAAGCTGCGTCTGAAGCCGAAGGCGCGGCAGGCGATCTCGCAGGCCGCGGCGGCGACGGCCGAGCGGGAGGGCGGCGAGTCCCTGGAACGCAAGGGCCTCACGGACTGGACCATCGGCTCCCTCACCCGTGTCTTCGAGACGCGTCGGGCCGGCCAGCCGGTGAGGGCGTTCCCGGCCCTGGTCGACGACGGAACGACGGCGAACACCGTCTCCGTACGCCTCTTCGACACCGAGGCCGAGCAGCAGCAGGCCATGTGGAGGGGCACGCGGCGGCTCATCCTGCGCAACATCCCGGTGAACCCGGCGAAGTTCGCCTCGGACAAGCTCACGAACGCCCACAAGCTGGCCCTGTCCGCGAACCCGCACGGCTCCGTCCAGGCCCTCTTCGACGACTGCGCGACGGCCGCCGCCGACAAGCTCATCGCCGACTTCGGCGGCCCCGCCTGGGACGAGGAGTCGTACCGCAAGCTGTACGAGAAGGTGCGCGCGGAGATCGTCGACACGACGGTCCGCACGGTCGACCAGGTGCAGCAGGTCCTGGCCGCCTGGCAGGCCTGCGAGCGCCGCCTGAAGGGCGTACGGAGCGCCGTGCTGCTCGCGAACCTCACGGACGTACGGAAGCAGCTGGACGCCCTCGTGAACCCCGGCTTCGTGACGGAGACGGGTCTGCGGCGGCTGCCGGACCTGATGCGCTATCTGGTGGCCGCGGACCGCCGGCTCCAGCAGATGCCGACGAACGTCCAGCGGGACACCAGCCGCATGGAGAAGGTCCACGAGATGCAGGACGAGTACGCCTGGCTCCTGGAGCAGATGCCGCAGGGGCGTCCCGTGCCCTCGTCGGTCCTGGACATCCGCTGGATGATCGAGGAGCTCCGGGTCAGCTACTTCGCCCACGCGCTGGGCACGGCGTACCCCGTCTCCGACAAGCGCATCGTGAAGGCGATCGACGCCGCTGTCCCGTAACAGCGCCTGCACGGTGGGTGAGTTCGCCCAGGAGGCTCACCCTCCTGTAGAGTCCTGTCTCGCAGAGCAACGCAAGATCCGCACTGCGAAACCTGGTCCTGTGGAGCAGTTTGGAGTGCTCGCCACCCTGTCAAGGTGGAGGCCGCGGGTTCAAATCCCGTCAGGACCGCATCAGATGAAGGCCCCGCATCCGCAAGGATGCGGGGCCTTAGTCGTGCCCCAAGAAACCCCCCACATCCGGCAACAGGGCGCCACACCACCCCCACAAGCCCCGCGCACCGCACCGCGGCACAACCTGGGCTTGACGCCGTCACATTCCCCCAGTACCTAAAAACCAGGGCCCAAGACACCCCATCGCACACCCCACCGGAGGTGACCATGGCGGCGACAGCTCGACATGAGACGCGAGCCCTCCTCCGCGCCCACCTGTCGGCCGCCTCCGGCTACCGCCACCTGACAAGGCACTGCCCGATCTGCCACAGACTCCTCCGGCTGGCCTCCGAGAGCGCTCCCTACGACCAGGAGAGCCCCGAGGCCCCCTACGAGGACGAGACACCCTCCACGGCGTGAGCGGACCGCAGGAAGCGCCCCGCACCCCGGCCTCGCCCCAACTGCCCCTCGGGCGACGCCAGATGCGCACGGCCCCCTCTAGCGCAGAAACGCCACCCACAACAAGGACCCTGGCGTGTGACGGGTGTCACCGCATAAGTTTTCAAACCCGCGGAACTTACCCCCCACCTACAACTGGTCAATTTAATATGTGCAATTGCACCCTGCTCCGGGGTTCACACACAGCCGATCCGACAGGTCTCCCCAGAGTGCGACAAGGCCGCTCACAGAACGGCCTCACACCCTGTGCGCACCCCATGACCAGCGCATGACCGGACACCGCCGGCACGCCCTCGGCGCACAAAAAAGATCGCGCTGGACCCGGCGGAGTCCAGCGCGATCTACGACGCACCCTTGTTGCTTGTGGTTCTCGCTCGGGCGTGGACCCCGTTGGGGCAGGATCCGCGTCGCTTGGAGCTTGGGTTCGGGCAGTCCGACAAGTTAGGGGACCTGCCGAAATGCCCTGCTATGGAGTTGTTGTTCAGACTTCGCTGCGCTGCTGCGGGATACCCGCGAGCAGGGCACGAACCTCGGCCTCGCGGTAACGGCGATGGCCGCCGAGCGTGCGGATCGAAGTGAGCTTGCCGGCCTTCGCCCACCGCGTCACCGTCTTCGGGTCCACGCGGAACATCGTGGCAACCTCAGCGGGGGTCAGCAGCGGCTCGGCATCAGGGGTGCGAGCGGTCATGAGCGGCCTCCTCGGGAGAACCGAACCTTCTCGGTTCTTTCCTCTAAATTCTGCACCTTGACCCGCGTTGCCCGAAATGGCGGATGCGGGTCGAGTCGGTTATAGGACGAACGGCTTGTCCTCGGCACTACAACTACACCATCTGTCCAGCCGCGTCGGCCAAACCGATGGAATTGCCCTCCCAGGTGTTCATCAGCGACGGAAGCCGATGGACCATGCCATAGCGGACAGTCACGCCGCTGTGACGATCAGTCACAGGACGATCAGGAGTCAACAGACCCCCCATAGCGTGCAATGCTGAGATTCCACCCATACGTGGGCAGAAGGAGCCCTCCCCGGACTCCTTGTCCTATTTTGGCATGAGGAGGGGCGTTCGACGCAAGGTCCGCGTTAGTGCCGTCCGTCACGCTTACCCCGTACGACCCGGATAGGGACTTACGTCCTGTCAGAACCCGTGACGCACAGGGACCATCAGTCCCACAGGCCATCTCCCGCCTCGGCGGGCGGACCTCCGACGCCGGTATGCGGACCTCCAGTATGCGGACTCCCCGCTTCAGCGGTCCCGGGTTCAGGAGTCCCCTGAAGATCTCTTGGCCCCTCGGCCTCAGTTCGCCGAGCGACGGTCCCGTACCGAGCGCCACCGCTCCACGAGCCGGCCGTACGCCTCACCGGCGCCCGCCCCGTCGCCCGTACGCAGCGCCTCGATGCCCTCGGCGACGTCGGCCGCCGAATGGTCGCCGTCGAGCTCCCCGGCAGGCAGGACGTGCACCAGGCCCCCGTAGTCGAGCTCCACCAGCGAGCGCGGGTGGAACTCCTCCAGCCAGCGCCCCACGTCCACCAGGCCGTCGATGAGCGGCCCCTCGTCGAGGGCGTCCCGCAGCGTCCGCAGGCCCCGCGCCACCCGCCGCCGGGCCTGCACCATCGGCGTCCGGTAACGCAGGACGGGCGGGTCCTCCGCCGCCTCCCGGCCCTCCTCGGAGCCGGCGCCCTTGTCGTACTCGCGCTCCTCGTCCGAGACCAGCACGAACCAGTTCAGCGGGACCTGCCAGGTCGACGTGCGGATCCAGGGCCGGGCGTCGGGGTTGCGGGTCAGCCAGCGCTCGTAGTCCTGGCTCGCCTGACGGCGTACGACCGCCGGCAGCACCGCGTCCAGGACCGGTGCGGGCAGTTCCTCGGCCAGGTCGCCCAGGGCCTGCCAGCCGCGCAGCCGGGTCCGCCAGGGGCACACGCACAGCACGCCGTCCACGTCCGCGACGAACGCGTCACCGCTCTCGTGCACCGGCACCGGGATCGGCGGGGTGGGCAGCAAGTCGGCCAGCGACCGGCGCAGTTCGTCCTGGTACGAAGGGCGGTCGGGCCGGCGCGCGTAGCGGGCCCAGTGGCCGCGCTCCGGCTCCGGAAAGGCCGCGAGCGGTTCGTACACGCGCAGATAGGACGCGTACGGGACGATCAACGAGGACACCTTGGGCACGCTTGCTCCCTCCCCCGCCGACCCGACGGAAAACCCGCGAGACCCGCTCACAGGAGTGCGGGAAAACACTGCAAATCGTCCCACGCCCCGTCGCGACCGTACTCCGCGAGAGGGTGATCCTGACCACTGAGCGGATGGCGGTCGCGTCCAGGCTCTAATCTCGTGCCACACAGACCTCCGCCACCCGTACGGAGGCCGTCCCAACCGCCGCTTCCTGACTGGGAGTCACCACAGTGACCGACGTAACCGGCGCCCCTGCTGATGTACTGCACACCCTGTTCCACTCGGATCAGGGCGGCCATGAGCAAGTCGTGCTCTGCCAGGACCGGGCCAGTGGCCTCAAGGCCGTCATCGCCATCCACTCGACCGCCCTGGGCCCCGCCCTCGGCGGCACCCGCTTCTACCCGTACGCGAGCGAGGAAGAGGCCGTCGCCGACGCGCTGAACCTCTCCCGCGGGATGTCGTACAAGAACGCCATGGCCGGGCTCGACCACGGCGGCGGCAAGGCCGTGATCATCGGAGACCCCGAGCGGATCAAGACCGAGGAACTGCTCCTCGCGTACGGCCGTTTCGTGGCCTCGCTCGGTGGGCGTTACGTCACCGCGTGTGACGTCGGTACGTACGTGGCCGACATGGACGTCGTGGCGCGCGAGTGCCGCTGGACGACCGGGCGCTCCCCCGAGAACGGCGGCGCGGGCGACTCGTCCGTCCTGACGGCCTTCGGCGTCTTCCAGGGCATGCGGGCCTCCGCCCAGCACCTGTGGGGCGACCCCTCGCTGCGCGGCCGCAGGGTCGGTATCGCGGGCGTGGGCAAGGTCGGGCACCACCTGGCGGAGCATCTGCTGGAGGACGGCGCCGAGGTCGTGATCACGGACGTCAGGGCGGAGTCCGTACGGCGAATTCTGGACAGACACCCGTCCGGCGGCGTGACGGCCGTGGCGGACACGGATGCGCTGATCCGGGTCGAGGGGCTGGACATCTACGCCCCCTGCGCGCTGGGCGGCGCCCTGAGCGACGAGTCCGTACCGGTGCTCACCGCGAAGATCGTCTGCGGTGCGGCCAACAACCAGCTGGAGCACGCCGGCGTCGAGAAGGACCTCGCCGACCGCGGGATCCTCTACGCGCCGGACTACGTGGTGAACGCCGGCGGTGTCATCCAGGTCGCCGACGAACTCCACGGTTTCGACTTCGAGCGGTGCAGAGCGAAGGCCGCGAAGATCTTCGACACCACGCTGGCCATATTCGCACGTGCGAAGGAGGACGGGATTCCGCCGGCCGCCGCGGCCGACCGGATCGCCGAACACCGCATGGCGGAGGCACGCCGTCCCTGAGGTCCCGGAGGACTGTCCGGGGCGTCTGGCGGGTACCTGTCGGCGAGTGTTGGAGAGAACTCTCACGTTCGTCGGCGGGTCGTTCGCCAAGAAGAGGTTAAAATCGCGGTTGACCAGCGGGGACAGGGCTCCCCGAGGGTTCTGGGCTCAGGCGCGTCCTGCGGGCGACGTACCGTATGGGCGTGGGCTCAGGTACCGTGGAAGCCCTACGGACCGGTCTCTCCACGGAGAGCCCGTTCCAGATCATGAACGGGTGTCAAGACTCTGGGGCCGTCGAGCCCCGTATCCGAGGGGGTCGAGCCATGGGGCGCGGCCGGGCAAAGGCCAAGCAGACGAAGGTCGCCCGCCAGCTGAAGTACAGCAGCGGCGGGACTGACCTCTCGCGTCTGGCCAATGAGCTGGGCGCTTCGACTTCGCAACAGCCGCCGAATGGCGAGCCGTTCGAGGACGACGACGAGGAAGACGACCCGTACTCCCAGTACGCGGATCTCTACAACGACGACGAGGACGAGGACGACGAGTCCGGTCCTACGTCTCAACGCCGCGGCGCTTGACGCTTGCAGCGCGCTGAGCAGAATCCGCGGTTCCTGTAGGGCAACAGCCGCACCTCACCCGGTCCGGGGCGATCAGCACCGGACCGGGTTTCGTGCTGCCGTCACGGGGCTCTGCCCCGAACCCCGCTCCTCAGGCGCCGGAGGGGCTGGATTCAGCGGGCCCCGGTTCACGCGTAGTCGTTGATCAAGGCTGCGCCTGTCGCGTGGTCGGCGCGGTCGGTGATCTCGCCGGCGATCCACGCTTCCACGCCTCGGTCGGCCAGTGTGGCGAGGGCCACATCCGCCGACTCCTCCGGGACGATCGCGATCATGCCGACGCCCATGTTGAGGGTCTTCTCCAACTCCAGGCGGTCCACCTGGCCGGTGGTGCCCACGAGGTCGAAGACGGGGGCCGGGGTCCAGGTGGCGCGGTCGACGATCGCGTGGAGGCCGTCCGGGATCACCCGGGCCAGGTTGGCCGCGAGACCGCCGCCCGTGACGTGTGAGAAGGCGTGCACGTCGGTCGTGCGGGTCAGCGCCAGACAGTCCAGCGAGTAGATCTTGGTGGGCTCCAGGAGCTCCTCGCCGAGCGTGCGGCCGAACTCCGCGACGTGCTGGTCGAGCTTCAGCTTCGCGCGGTCGAAGAGGACGTGCCGGACGAGTGAGTACCCGTTCGAGTGAAGCCCTGAGGCCGCCATGGCGATCACGGCGTCACCCGTACGGATGCGATCCGCGCCGAGCAGCCGGTCGGCCTCCACAACGCCCGTACCGGCGCCCGCGACGTCGAAGTCGTCCGGTCCGAGGAGGCCGGGGTGCTCGGCCGTCTCGCCGCCCACCAGGGCGCAGCCCGCGAGGACACAGCCCTCGGCGATGCCCTTCACGATGGCCGCCACGCGCTCCGGGTGGACCTTGCCGACGCAGATGTAGTCGGTCATGAAGAGCGGCTCGGCGCCGCACACCACGATGTCGTCCATGACCATCGCGACCAGGTCGTGGCCGATGGTGTCGTACACGCCGAGTTGGCGGGCGAGGTCGACCTTCGTGCCCACGCCGTCCGTGGCGGAGGCGAGCAGCGGGCGCTCGAACCGCTTGAGGGCGGAGGCGTCGAAGAGGCCGGCGAAGCCGCCGAGGCCGCCGAGGACCTCGGGGCGCTGCGTCTTCTTCACCCACTCCTTCATGAGTTCGACGGCGCGGTCGCCCGCTTCGATGTCGACGCCCGCCGCTGCGTAGCTGGCACCAGTTGTCTCAGACATGACGGTGAGAACTTTCGTGTCGTACTGCAGATGAGCAGGTATTACGGGCTGTCTGCGGGCCGTCTACGGGCGACGGATCGCGTCGGCCGCGGCCGTGGCGGCGGGCCCGGCGGCCAGCTCGGTCTCCAGGAGCTGCTTGCCGAGCAGTTCGGGGTCCGGGAGCGCCATCGGGTACTCGCCGTCGAAGCAGGCACGGCAGAGGTTCGGCTTGTCGATGGTCGTCGCGTCGATCATGCCGTCGATGGAGATGTACGAGAGGGAGTCCGCGCCCAGCGAGGTGCCGATCTCCTCGATCGTCATGCCGTTGGCGATCAGCTCGGCACGGGTGGCGAAATCTATGCCGAAGAAGCAGGGCCACTTCACTGGCGGCGAGGAGATCCGGATGTGGACCTCCGCCGCGCCCGCCTCGCGGAGCATCCGGACCAGCGCGCGCTGTGTGTTGCCGCGCACGATCGAGTCGTCCACGACGACCAGGCGCTTGCCCTTGATGACTTCCTTGAGCGGATTCAGCTTCAGCCTGATGCCCAGCTGGCGGATGGTCTGTGAAGGCTGGATGAAGGTACGGCCCACGTACGCGTTCTTCACGAGACCGGCACCGAACGGGATGCCGGAGGCCTCCGCGTAACCGATCGCGGCGGGCGTGCCCGACTCCGGAGTCGCTATGACCAGATCGGCCTCGGCAGGGGCTTCCTTGGCGAGGCGGCGGCCCATCTCGACCCGGGAGAGATACACGTTCCGGCCGGCGATGTCCGTGTCCGGACGGGCCAGATAGACGTACTCGAAGACGCAGCCCTTGGGCTTCGCTTCCGCGAATCGGGACGTCCGCAGGCCGTTCTCGTCGATGGCGACGAACTCGCCCGGCTCGATCTCGCGGACGTAGGCGGCGCCGCAGATGTCCAGGGCGGCGGACTCGGAGGCGACGACCCAGCCGCGCTCCAGGCGGCCGAGGACCAGCGGGCGGATGCCCTGCGGGTCACGGGCCGCGTACAGCGTGTGCTCGTCCATGAAGACGAGCGAGAAGGCGCCCTTGACCTGCGGGAGGACCTTCCCGGAGGCCTCTTCGATGGTCAGCGGCTTGCCGTCGTCGTCGACCTGGGCGGCCAGCAGGGCCGTCAGCAGGTCCGTGTCGTTGGTCGCCGCCACACGCGGGGTGCGGCCCTCCTGCTTGGGCAGGTCGGCGACCATCTCGGCGAGCTCGGCCGTGTTGACCAGGTTGCCGTTGTGGCCGAGCGCGATGGAGCCGTGCGCGGTGGCACGGAAGGTGGGCTGGGCGTTCTCCCAGGTGGACGCGCCGGTGGTCGAGTAGCGGGCGTGACCGACCGCGATATGACCTAGGAGCGAACCGAGAGACGCCTCGTCGAAGACCTGGGAAACGAGCCCCATGTCCTTGAAGACAAGGATCTGGGAGCCGTTGCTGACCGCGATCCCCGCGGATTCCTGGCCTCGATGCTGGAGGGCGTAGAGCCCGAAGTAAGTGAGCTTGGCGACCTCTTCACCGGGAGCCCAGACTCCGAAGACGCCGCAAGCGTCCTGGGGTCCTTTCTCGCCGGGGAGCAGATCATGACTGAGTCGACCGTCACCACGTGGCACGCCACCGAGTGTAGGCGAGATCGACCACTGGTCCGAATTGGGGAATGCCCGGCAACACGCTGCCCCTAATGGATCACTTGGCGGCGACCGCTTCGACACCCGGGCCGTTTTCGCTGGTCAGCGTGAGCGAGCTGCCCTTCAGCTGGTATTTCACGGTGGTGCCGAAGAGCTTCAGGAGGGTCTTCTCGGTGTCCATGAGTGAGGCGGAGCACATCTTCCGGGTGGTGCCGGCCGCGCCCAGAGTGATAGTGCCGTCGCCGACCGTCGCCTTGGCGGTCACCTTGTTGCAGCCGAGCTGACCGCGGACGGTGCCGTCCTTGTCGAAGGTGAGGTGCACCTTGCCCTCGGCCTCGGAGGCCAGGGCCACGGCCGATCCGCCCTTCACGGCACCCTTCGTCATCGCGGTGACGTCCCACTTGGTGCCGAGGAGCTCGGCGGGCTTGTCGGCGGTGAGGTTCACGGTGTACCCGTTCTCGGTGGTGAGCGTGAGCTTGTCGTCGTTGACCTCGGCCTTGAGCGTGCTGCCGGAGATCATGCCGCCGAGCCGGGACTCGAAGCCCATTGCCCCGTCGGCCGTGCAGGCCATCTCCGTCTTGAACGTGTCGTCGGCGACCGTGATCGTGTCGCCCTTGATCTCGGCGGTGGCCCCGAAGTGGTTGCAGCCGTAGTTGCCGCCCACCTTTCCGTCCTTGCCGAACTCGATGTGGGCGCCGGCCGGGGCGTCCTGCGTCTTGCCGTCGGCCGTCACGCTGTCGACGTTCCACTGCTTGCCGGTGATCTCGGTGGCCTGCCGGGTGCCGACGGAACCGGAACCGGAATCGTTGCTGCCGCTTTCCGTTCCGCAGGCGGCGGTGGCGAGGAGTCCGGTGACGGCCAGGGCGCTGAGGCCGACCCGCGGGCTGAGGACGCTGAGGTTGAGACGCTGCGTGTGCATGCCGCTTTGACGGGGCGGGTGGGGTGCTTGGTTCCCTCGCCGGATAACGGCCGCACAACGCCCGGCCGCTGACGCCGGTGCCGGGTCGGCGCCGGGATCAGCGCATAAGGGGAAGCAGTCCGCCCAGGTCGGCGCGTTCCCCGCTCGCGCTGACCTTCGCGTCGTCGAGGGCCGCCTTCCACTCCATGCGCCCGGTCGCGAGCCGGATCCACGTCAGCGGGTCGGTCTCGACGACGTTCGGCGGGGTGCCGCGGGTGTGGCGCGGGCCCTCCACGCACTGCACGACCGCGTACGGCGGTACGCGCACCTCGGTGGAGGCTCCGGGCACCTTCACGGCGAGGGCGTCGGCGAGGAGGCGGGTGCAGGCGGCGAGGGCCTGGCGGTCGTACGGGACGTCGAGGCCCGGGACCGCCGCGTTGAGGTCGTCGGTGTGGACGACCAGCTCCACCGTGCGGGTGACGAGATAGTCGGCGAGGGTCATGGAGCCCGTGCGGGCGGCGAGCAGACGAGCGCCGGGGGCCGCCGCCAGGTGCTCGGCGAGGCGCCGCTCCGTGCGGGCGTAGAGCGCGTCGAGGTCCGGGTTCGCCCGGGTCAGCTCGCGGGTGCCCTCGGCGATGTCGTCCGCCCTGGCACCGGTCGCGAACGGCCACTCCAGCAGGGTCAGTTCCGCCTTCGCCGGTTCGTCCCGCTCCAGGTTCCGGCTGACGGTCTCAGCGGCCATCGTGACGTGCGCGGCCAGCTCCCGTACGGTCCAGTCGCCCAGCCGCGTCGGCCCGGCCAGCTGCTCGGGGGTCAGGCCGCGCACCGCCTCCCGTACGTTCCCGAACTGGGCGAGCACCGCCGCGCGGGTCTTCGCCGGGTCGTAGATACGGGTGCGCTTCTTGGCCGGGGGCATGGCGGCGAGCCTATGCGCTATGCGCCATGGGCTCCGCTGGGAGGGGGTACTTCGTCTGCGGGTCGGTCGTGGCTGGTCGCGCGGTTCCCCGCGCTCCTTTGGGGCGCCGCTGTGAACGTTTCCTTGTTGGCCGGGACTCCGATTCCGCTCCAGGTGAAGGGGATTCCGCGGGCCGCGTCGAGGTCCGGGCCGTCCATCAGCTGGAAGTGCACGTGTGGCTCGGTGGAGTTGCCGGAGTTGCCGCAGCGGGCGATCTGCTGACCCGCGCGTACGCGGTCGCCCCGCCTGATCGTGAGCGAGCCCCGCCTCACGTGGGCGTACATCGCGTACACCCCGTCGCCGAGGTCGAGCACGACGTGGTTGCCGACGATCCAGCGCGCACCGCTGATCTCCCGGACCGCGCCTTCGATCAGCATCAAGTAGGCGAGCGCGGGCAGGGAGTTGCGGCTGAGGTGGTCGCGCATCCAGTCGCTGGCGTGCACGACAGTGGCGTCGGCCACGGCGAACAGCGGCTCGTCGTACGCGGGAAAGGCACGGCTGCGGCGGACGACCGGCCAGAGCTTGGCGAAGGCGGGGCGGCTGTTCTCGGACGCGGCGGGCTCGGCCACGATGTCGATCGCGTACGTCTGCCCGTACGCGTGCGTGCCGTGGCTCGGCACCTTCGTGGCCGGGCTGTTCATCGCGGACCAACGGCCCCTGACCGGCGGGTCCACCTCCACCGGCGGGCGGTCGGCGGCCTCGCGCCCGGGCCCGCTGCGGCTCACGGCCAGCCCGATGACGACGGACAGCAGCAGCGGCAGGAACGCCCACGCCCAGGCGATCGGGTAGCCGGGAACGAGCAGCTCGGCCAGGACCATGGCCAGGAAGGCCAGTTGGAGTATCCGGAACAGAATCATCGCGGTCTTGCGGATGGACATGGTTCCCCCAGTGGACCGGAGCCGGACAGTGGACCGGAGCCGGAAGTCGTCGAGGCCTCAGACCGGTTGAGCCGTGGTGAGGGCCACGAGGAGCGGTACGACGCGGCTCCCCGGGATCTCGTAACGGCCCCGCCCCGCCTGCCGGAGCCAGCCCGCGGCGGTCAACTGCCGCAGGTGGTGGTAGATCTGGCCGCTCGTTCCCACGTCGTCGAGCCCGGCCAGTTCGGTGGCCGTGCGCCGGCCGCCGACGATCTCGCGCAGCAGCCGCAGCCGCATTGGGTGCCCAAGCGCGGCGAACACGTCGGCCGCCTCGCTCCAGTCGGCTTCGAGCAACTGGTCGGTGGCCATGCCGTACTGCCACTCGTACCGCTCCTCGGTCGGCAGCCGCACCGAACCCGTGAACAGCACACCACCGCCCTCGACGTCGGCCAGCTGTGCCTTGAGCCCTTCGAGGGCCCAGAAGTCGCCGTCGCCCGCACGCGGAGAGGGCTCACTGCTCTCCAGGGCGTCGAGACGCCGCTCAAGTTCCGCGACGCGCTGCTCCAGATCCATGACACGAGATTACGTAATTACGTAGAAGCGGTCAAGGGGCGGTGGCATGCGTGCGGCTCAGGGGGCTTGGGCATGCCGAAGGCCCCGCCCGGAATCCGGACGGGGCCTTCAACTGCGTACCGCTGTAAGGCTTTTCTCTACGCGAGCAGCGCCGGGATCGTTCCCTCGTGGGCCGTGCGGAGCTCGGTCAGGGGGAGGGTGAACTCGCCCTGGACCTCGACTTCGTCGCCGTCCACGACGCCGATGCGGGTGACGGGCAGGCCGCGCGCCCCGCACATGTCGTTGAAGCGGAGCTCCTCGGAGCGCGGGATCGCGACGATCGCGCGGCCCGCGGACTCGGAGAAGAGGAAGGTGAACGCGTCGAGCCCGTCCGGTACGACGAGACGCGCGCCCTTGCCGCCGAGCAGGGCCGACTCGACCACGGCCTGGATCAGACCGCCGTCGGACAGGTCGTGCGCGGCGTCGATCATGCCGTCGCGGGAGGCGGAGATCAGGATCTCGGCGAGGAGGCGTTCGCGCTCCAGATCGACCTGCGGGGGCAGTCCGCCGAGGTGGTCGTGGACGACCTGCGACCAGGCCGACCCGCCGAACTCCTCGCGGGTGTCGCCGAGGAGGTAGAGGAGCTGGCCCTCTTCCCGGAAGGCGGCCGGCGTGCGGCGGGCGACATCGTCGATGACACCGAGCACGGCCACGACGGGCGTCGGGTGGATCGCCACCTCGCCCGTCTGGTTGTAGAGCGAGACGTTGCCGCCGGTCACCGGGGTGCCCAACTGCTGGCAGGCGTCGGCCAGTCCGCGGATGGCCTCCGCGAACTGCCACATGACGGCCGGGTCCTCGGGCGAACCGAAGTTCAGGCAGTCGGAGACGGCGAGCGGCTTGGCGCCGGTCGTCGCCACGTTCCGGTACGCCTCGGCCAGGGCCAACTGGGCGCCGTGGTACGGGTCCAGCTTGGTGTACCGGCCGTTGCCGTCCGTGGCGATGGCGACGCCGAGGCCCGACTCCTCGTCGATGCGGATCATGCCCGAGTCCTCGGGCTGGGCCAGCACCGTGTTGCCCTGCACGAAGTGGTCGTACTGGCTGGTGATCCAGGACTTGGAGGCCTGGTTCGGGGAGGAGACCAGCTGGAGGACCTGGTCCTTCAGCTCCTCCGAAGTCGTCGGCCTGGCCAGCTTGTTGGCGTCGTCCGCCTGAAGGGCGTCCTGCCACTCCGGGCGGGCGTACGGGCGCTCGTAGACAGGGCCGTCGTGCGCAACCGTGCGCGGGTCGACGTCGACGATCTTGCCGCCGTGCCAGAAGATTTCGAGGCGGTCGCCGTCGGTCACCTCACCGATGACGGTCGCGATGACGTCCCACTTGTCGCAGATCTCCAGGAAGCGGTCGACCTTGGACGGCTCGACGACCGCGCACATGCGTTCCTGCGACTCGCTCATGAGGATTTCCTCGGGCGAGAGCGTGGAGTCGCGCAGCGGTACGTCGTCCAGGGTGACCCGCATGCCGCCGGAGCCGTTGGACGCCAACTCGCTGGTGGCGCAGGACAGTCCGGCCGCGCCGAGGTCCTGGATGCCGACGACCAGCTTCTCGGCGAAGGCCTCCAGGGTGCACTCGATGAGGAGCTTCTCCTGGAAGGGGTCGCCGACCTGGACCGCCGGACGCTTCGACGGCTTGGCGTCGTCGAAGGTCTCGGAGGCGAGGATCGACGCGCCGCCGATGCCGTCACCGCCCGTGCGGGCCCCGTACAGAATGACCTTGTTGCCGGAGCCGGACGCCTTCGCGAGGTGGATGTCCTCGTGCCGCATGACGCCGATGGCACCGGCGTTGACCAGCGGGTTCCCCTGGTAACAGGAGTCGAAGACGACCTCGCCGCCGATGTTCGGCAGGCCCAGGCAGTTGCCGTAGCCGCCGATGCCGGCGACGACACCCGGGAGTACGCGCTTGGTGTCGGGGTGGTCGGCCGCACCGAAACGGAGGGGGTCCACGACGGCGACAGGCCGCGCGCCCATCGCGATGATGTCGCGCACGATGCCGCCGACGCCGGTGGCCGCGCCCTGGTAGGGCTCGACGTACGACGGGTGGTTGTGCGACTCGACCTTGAAGGTGACCGCGTAGCCCTGGCCGACGTCCACGACGCCCGCGTTCTCGCCGATGCCGACGAGGAGGGCGTCCGACTGCGGGGCCTTCTCACCGAACTGGCGCAGGTGCACCTTGGAGGACTTGTACGAGCAGTGCTCGGACCACATGACGGAGTACATGGCGAGTTCGGCGCCGGTCGGGCGGCGGCCGAGGATCTCCACGACCTTCTCGTACTCGTCCTTCTTCAGACCGAGTTCGGCCCAGGGCAGCTCGACGTCGGGGGTCTCGGCCGCGTGCTCGACCGTGTCCAGAGGCGTCCGGCTCATGCGTTGACCAGCTTCTTGAGGATCGAGGTGAAGAAGGGGAGGCCGTCGGTGCGGCCGGACCCGATGAGGGGCTCGACGGCGTGCTCGGGGTGCGGCATGAGGCCTACGACGTTGCCGGCCTCGTTCGTGATGCCGGCGATGTCGCGGAGGGAGCCGTTCGGGTTGAAGTCCACGTAGCGGAAGGCGACCCGGCCCTCCGCCTCCAGCATGTCGAGCGTGTGCTCGTCGGCGACGTACCGCCCGTCCATGTTCTTCAGCGGGATGTGGATCTCCTGGCCGGACTCGTAGTCGGCGGTCCAGGACGTCTCCGCGTTCTCCACCCGCAGCTTCTGGTCACGACAGATGAAGTGCAGGTGGTCGTTGCCGAGCATCCCGCCCGGGAGGAGATGGGCCTCGGTGAGGATCTGGAAGCCGTTGCAGATGCCGAGCACCGGCATTCCCGACTTCGCCTGCTCAATCACGGTCTCCATCACCGGCGAGAAGCGCGAGATCGCCCCCGCGCGCAGATAGTCGCCGTACGAGAAACCGCCGGGCAGCACCACGGCGTCGACCTGCTTGAGGTCCTTGTCCTTGTGCCAGAGAGCGACGGGTTCGGCACCGGCGAGCTTGATCGCGCGCTGGGTGTCCCGGTCGTCGAGGCTTCCCGGGAAAGTGACGACGCCAATACGAGCGGTCACTTTCCTGCCTCCGCGACTTCCTCGACCTTGACGGTGAAGTCCTCGATCACGGTGTTGGCGAGGAAGGATTCGGCGAGTTCGTGGATGCGGACGAGGGCGGCTTCGTCCACCGGTCCGTCCACTTCCAGTTCGAATCGCTTTCCCTGACGTACGTCGGCGATGCCTTCGAAACCGAGACGCGGCAGTGCACGCTGCACCGCCTGGCCCTGGGGGTCGAGGATCTCCGGCTTGAGCATGACGTCGACTACGACGCGTGCCACTGGCACTCCCGGTGTGTGGTGCTGAGCAGGTTCGTTCAGACTACCCGTACAAAATTTCTACGCGGGTAGATTCGTAGGAATCTACGTGATGGCCATCACGATTCCGCATCGAGACGCTATCGACCGGGGATGAAGGGGCTACCTTCACGAAAAATCCTGGGAAAGATCCGGATCAGGACCCGGTCTCCTATTGCCTTGAGACACGCCAAGAGATTTAGTCGAGCTTCACATTGGATTGCCGGGCACTGTACAAAGGAATTGGCAATAGCCGATACTTTGCCCAATCGCCCATAAAAACAGCCGGACAGTCGGCATCTCCGCACGTCATCACGCGTCGCTGGAGAGGTGCCGCACGAAGGGACCGATATTTCGTGGCGCAGCGTGTCGTAATCACTCTGTCCGACGACATCGACGGCTCGGAAGCGGCGGAAACGATCGCCTTCGGTCTGGACGGCAAGTCGTACGAGATCGACCTGAATCAAGCCAATGCCAAGAAACTGCGCAGGGCGTTGGAGCCGTACCTGGAGGCCGGGCGCAAGCGGTCCCGGTCCGGCAAGGCGTACCGGCAGACGGCCGTGGCGCCCGATCCGGCGGCCGTTCGGGCGTGGGCCCAGTCGCACAAGATGGAGGTGCCGGCTCGGGGGCGGATCCCCAAGCGGGTCTACGAGGCGTTCACCGCCGCGCAGTAGGACCCCGGGGAGGCGGGGCTTCCCCGAGCCGACGCATACGCGGAAGTCGGCCCCCGGAAGCCCTCATCCGGCCCTGGGAACAGCCGACTTGCGTAGTACCCCTGCTGATCAGCTAGAGTCTGGAGCACGCCGAGGGGCAAGGCCGAAAGGCCCGGTCCCGGAGTCACGCGGGTGTAGTTCAGTAGTAGAACATCCCCCTTCCAGGGGGAAGGCGCAGTGTGCAATTCCTGTCACCCGCTCTGCACCGCCGGTCTGGTCAGCGTTTTGGATCAGGTAGGCTGGTGCCCGCACCGATCGGTGAAAGCCGGTCGGAGGCAAATGCGGACGTAGCTCAGTTGGTAGAGCGCAACCTTGCCAAGGTTGAGGTCGCCAGTTCGAACCTGGTCGTCCGCTCCAGTAAGTAAGGCCCCGGTCATCACGATCGGGGCCTTTCTCGTGTGCCGGGACCGTCCCTCTGACATTTGTCATGTGCAGCGGTGACAGCGCGCACTGCTCCGGTCCGTCGGCGGCGGGGAGGCTGGTCTCATGAACACGAACGAGCACGTGATCGAGGTCACGGATCTACGACGTGTGTACGGGGGAGAGTTCGAGGCGGTCCGGGGGGTGTCCTTCTCCGTCGGCCGCGGGGAGCTGTTCGCGCTCCTCGGGACCAACGGCGCGGGCAAGACCTCCACCGTCGAACTGCTCGAAGGGCTCGCACCGCCGTCCGGCGGCCAGGTGCGCGTCCTCGGCCACGATCCGTACACCGAACGCGCCAAGGTGCGCCCGCACATCGGCGTCATGCTCCAGGAGGGCGGCTTCTCGTCCGAGCTGACCGTCGCGGAGACCGTACGGATGTGGGCGGGCTGCACGAGCGGGGCCCGGCCGGAGGGCGAGGCGCTGGCGCTGGTCGGCCTGTCGCGCCGGGCCGGCGTACGCGTGAAGCAGTTGTCCGGGGGCGAGAAGCGGCGACTGGACCTGGCGTGCGCGACCCTCGGGCGGCCCGAGGTGCTCTTCCTGGACGAGCCGACGACCGGTCTCGACGCCGAAGGGCGCCAGGAGACCTGGGAGTTGGTGCGCGAGCTGCGCGAGACGGGCACCACCGTGGTGCTGACCACGCACTACCTGGAGGAGGCCGAGGACCTCGCCGACCGGCTCGCGATCCTGCACGCCGGGCGCATCGCCGTCACCGGTACCCCGGCCGAGGTGACCGCCTCCCAGCCGTCCCGGATCTCCTTCGAACTGCCCGCCGGCTACTTCCCCGGCGATCTGCCGCCGCTCGCCTCGCTCGGGATCACCGACCACGAGCTGGAGGGCAGGATGCTCCGGCTGCGGACGCTCGACCTGCAGCGGGCCGCCACCGAGCTGCTCGTGTGGGCCCAGCGGGCGGGGGTCGAGCTGCGGGGGCTCGACGTCCGGTCGGGGTCGCTGGAGGAGGCGTTCCTGCGGATAGCCCGTGAGGCGTCGCAGGTGTCCGAGAAGACGGCGGAGAAGGAGCGTGTGGCATGAGCGCGGAGACGGTGACCACCACCGCACCGACCGGTACGACCGTGACCGCCGCACGGCGGATGACGGCTCTCGCGCGGGCCGAACTGACGCTGCTCGGACGCAGCAAGGCCACGTTCTTCGCGGCCCTGTTCGTGCCGCTGATCATGCCGATCAGCCTTCGCACTGCGGTCGAGGACATGGACCTGAAGGAGGCCGGGCTCTCGATCGGCTCGGTCATCCTGCCCTCCGCCGTCGGCTTCTCCCTCCTCTTCGCCGTCTACAGCTCGCTGGTGAGCGTCTACGCCGCCCGTCGTGAGGAGCTGGTGCTCAAGCGGCTGCGCACGGGCGAGCTGCGGGACGCGGAGATCCTGGCGGGTGCCGCGCTGCCGTCGGTCCTCATCGGGCTGGTGCAGTGTGTGGTGCTGACGGTCGCCTGCGCCGCGCTGCTCGACCTGGGAGCGCCGGAGGCACCGCACCTCGCCGTCCTGGGCCTGCTGTTGGGACTCGTCATGTGGCCCGCCATCGCGGCCGTCGTCGCGAGCTTCAGCAGGAGCCTGGAGGGCGCCCAGGTCGCGGCGGTGCCGTTGCTGCTCGTGTCCATGATGGGTTCCGGCACCTTCATACCGTTCGAGCTCATGCCCGACCGGCTCGCCTCCGTCTGTGAACTGCTGCCGCTGTCCCCGGTGATCACGCTGATACGCGGTGGCTGGACCGGGAACCTCGGCGCGTACGACGCCCTGGGCGCCATCGCCACGGCGGTGGCCTGGGTCGTGCTCTCGGTGTTTGCTGTACAGCGGTGGTTCCGCTGGGAACCGCGACACTGAGACGGCCGGGAACGACGACGAAAGACGGAGGCGGGTATGCGCGGGCCGGGGGCCTGGTGGCGGGCTCAGAGCACGCCGGCGAAGGTCGAGACGTACACCCGTTGGTCCTTCCACACCTTCGCGCTGGTCGAGATGACGGCGATCGGGCTGCCGTCCTTCGCGCAGGTGGGGGCGCCACTCGCCCTCTGGATGTTCCCACCGCTGACCGTGCACGCCCTGCTGGGGTCGGTGGCCTCGTCACGGGCGCTCGACTGGACGTGCGGCCGCCGTGAGCAGCCCGTACGGATGATCGCGGCGCTCGGTGTCCTCACCGCGCTGCTCGGGATCGGCGCGCTCGCCGCCTCCGAGCACGGGCCGGCCGGCGACGACGTGGACACCGCGGCGGGCACGTTCTTCGTCGTGGTGGTGCCCTTCGGGATCGGCATGATGGCGCTCGGGATGCGTCGACGGCGCGTACCGGCGCTGCTGGGCGGATTCGCCGCCGGTACCTGGGTCGCGGCGTTCCTGATCGGACGGCCGGCGGCCACCGCGGGCGCCACTGCGCTCGCGATGCTGCTCATCGGCGGGGCCCTCTGCCTCACCTCCACCTTCTCGGTATGGCTGCTGAACGCCGTGCTCGAACTCGACGCGGCCCGCGAGACCCGTACCCGCCTCGCCGTCGCCGAGGAGCGGCTGCGCTTCGGGCGGGACCTGCACGACGTGATGGGCCGCAACCTCGCGGTGATCGCCCTGAAGAGCGAACTGGCCGTCCAGCTCGCCCGGCGCGAACGGCCCGAGGCCGTGGAGCAGATGATCGAGGTGCAGCGGATCGCCCGCGAGTCGCAGAAGGAGGTCCGCGAGGTCGTACGCGGCTACCGCGAGGCCGACCTCGGCGTCGAACTCCTCGGCGCACAGGGAGTGTTGACCGCGGCCGGAGTCGACTGCACGGTGACCGGCTCGGCATCCGAGCTGCCCTCGGCGGTCCAGTCGGCGCTCGGCTGGGTCGTACGGGAGACGACCACGAACGTGCTGCGGCACGGGGACGCGGAGCACTGCCGGGTGTCACTGCGGGTGGAGGGGACCCGCGTGGTCCTGACCGTGGAGAACGACGGGGTGGAGAGGGACAGGGCGCCGAGTACGCCCACCAGCAGCGGCTCCGGCCTCGCCGGACTGCGGGAGCGGTTGTCGGCGGTGGACGGGACGCTGGAGGCGGGGCCGGTCGACGGTGACCGGTTCCGGGTGGTGGCCGAGGTTCCGCTGCCTCCGGCGGCCACCACCTCGTCGCCCAGGCCACGGCCGCCGTACCCCTCCCCCTTCCCCTCCCCTTCCCCGTCTCCCGCCCCGCGCCCCGTGGACGAAGAGGTCGCCCCATGACGCCCGTACGACCCATCCGGCTGCTGCTCGCCGACGACGAGCACCTCATCCGGGGGGCGCTCGCCGCGCTGCTGGGTCTGGAGGACGACCTGCTCGTGGTGGCGGAGGCGGCCAGTGGGCCCGAGGCGCTGGCGATGGCCAGGGCCCACGAACCCGATGTGGCCGTGCTGGATCTCCAGATGCCCGGCGCGGACGGTGTGAGGGTGGCCACATCGCTGCGGGGCGAACTGCCCGCGTGCCGGGTGCTGATCGTGACCAGTCACGGGCGGCCGGGGCATCTGAAGCGGGCGCTTGCGGCGGGTGTGCGCGGGTTCGTCCCGAAGACCGTCAGCGCGCAACGGCTCGCGGAGATCATCCGTACCGTCCATGCCGGAAACCGTTACGTCGACCCGGAGTTGGCCGCCGACGCGATCTCCTCCGGAGACTCGCCGCTGACCGCGCGCGAGGCGGAGGTGCTGGAACTGGCCGCCGACGGGGCGCCCGTCGCGGAGATCGCGGAGCGGGCCGCGCTGTCGCAGGGGACCGTACGGAACTATCTGTCGTCGGCCGTCTCCAAGCTCGGGGTGGAGAACCGGCACTCGGCGGTGCGTCTCGCGCGGGAGCGAGGTTGGGTATAGTTGCTCTCGCGCCACGGCGCAGTGCGGACGTAGCTCAGTTGGTAGAGCGCAACCTTGCCAAGGTTGAGGTCGCCAGTTCGAACCTGGTCGTCCGCTCAGCAGGAAGAAGCCCCCGGTCATCGCGACCGGGGGCTTCTTCGTGTTCGCCGAGGGCTCTCAGCTCCAGGTGGTGCCCGTGAGGCGCTCGTACGCCTCCACGTACTTGGCGCGGGTGGCGTCCACGACCTGCTGGGGCAGGGCGGGCGGCGGGCGCTCGCTCTTGCGGTCCCAGCCGGACTCGGCCGAGGTCAGCCAGTCGCGGACGAACTGCTTGTCGAACGAGGGCTGCGCGCGGCCCGGCTCCCACTGGTCCGCGGGCCAGAAACGGGACGAGTCCGGGGTGAGCACCTCGTCGGCGACGACGAGCGTCCCGCCGTCGAAGCCGAACTCGAACTTCGTGTCCGCGAGGAGGATCCCGCGCTCGCGCGCGATGTCACGGCCCCTGCCGTAGACCGCGAGCGTCGCCTGCCGCAGCTGGGCCGCGGTATCCGCGCCGACCTGCCGGGCGACCTCCTCGTACGAGACGTTCTCGTCGTGCTCGCCGACGGCGGCCTTGGTGGCCGGGGTGAAGATCGGGGCGGGCAGCTCCGAGCCGTCGGTCAGGCCCTCTGGGAGGGCGAGACCGCAGACGGTGCTGGTCCGGTTGTACTCGACCAGGCCCGAGCCGGTGAGGTAGCCGCGGGCCACGCACTCGACCGGGGCCATCCGCAGCGACTTGCAGACCATGGTGCGGCCCGCCCACTCGGCGGGGGCGCCGGGCGGGAGGTCGGTGCCGAGGACGTGGTTCGGCATCAGGTCGGCGATCTGGTCGAACCACCAGAGCGAGAGCTGCGTCAGTACGCGGCCCTTGTCGGGGATCTCCGTGGGCAGCACCCAGTCGAACGCGGACAGGCGGTCGCTGGCGACCATCACGAGGTCGCCCGCCTCGTTCTGGTACAGGTCGCGCACCTTGCCGGTGTGCAGATGCACCAGACCCGGCACCTCGACGGGCTCGGGCTTTTCTACGAATCCGGACACGGTTCCTCCCCGTGGTTCTGTCTGAATGGGTCGATTCTCCCGTACGGGGAGGACGGGCCCGGCCAGGGGTCGGGTGTGAAGGTTCTCCACGGCTCAGTCGCGTTTGCGGGTTCTTCACGGTTGAGGGTGTGGCCGTGGTCCGAACCCGCCGGTCTTGAGCGGGCTTCTGGCGATGTAGCTGGTGAGGTTGCGGAACCCGAGTGCTGAGCCGCGGAGGTGTTCGAGGCGTCCGTCGATCGCCTCCGTGGGCCTGTTGCCGGTACCGGGCCGGTCGAAGTGGGCGAGCACGCGCGCGGAGTGGAGCGGGTCGCCCTTGTGGCCGCGGTGTTCGTGGATGGCCTGCTGGACCGGCGCCGGCGCCGGCACCGATCGAGCGCGTCGCCGGCCGGCCGGACCACGTGGAAGGGGTCCATGGCCGCGACCGCGTCGGGGAGCTCCTCGGTGGTGGCGGTCATGAAGCCGCTGAACCCGTCCGCCGCGACGACCTCCACGCCGTCGCGCCAGGCGTCGGTGCGGGCGGCGAGCCAGGTCTTGAACACCTGCCTGGTGCGGCCCTCGACCATGTCGAGCAGCCGGGCCGGGCCGGTGCCGTCGCGGATCGTCGTGAGGTCGATGATGACCGTGACCTACTTGTCGCCGTGACGGGTGTGCCTCCAGACGTGCTCATCCACACCGATGACCGGCACGTTGTCGAACCGTGCCGGGTCGTCGATCAGGACCCGCTCGCCCTCGGCGAGGACAGCGTCGTCGGCGGTGTTCCACGCGGCCCCGAGCCCTTCGGCGACCCGGGCGACGGTGAGGTGTCCGACCACGATCCCTTCCAGCGCCCACCGCGGCCCGCAGCCCGGCAACCTGGCCCGCGGCTCAGCCGCCGGTGAGGTGTCCTGGCGCCACACGTGGCCCCGGCCACGGCATCGGTACCGGCGGTTCGTGACCAGCGGCAGCGTCGTGGGCCGCCGGCCGAGCGGCTCGTGGGCCGGGCTCCGGGCTCCGGGTCACGGTGTCCCGCGGGGTCCCTGCACAGCCGCAGCGGTGACACCGACGGTCGGGTTCGACGACCCGGCCCGCGAGGACTGCGCGCTCGGGCTCCAGGCGCCGGCCGGTGACGACGAGCCCAAGCCCGTCGAGGCGGCCCGGGGATCCACGATCACGGCCGATGGCCGAAGCTGATGCGCATCAGCCGGCTGCCGGTCCAGTCTTCGAGCCGAGTCGGCCGAATGGTGCCGGGGTCGTGGGGCTGGTTGAGATCCGCCACGATCTCCGCCAGTACGGCCTGACGTTCGGCCGGGTCGGTGACAGGCGTGGCCCGTGCGGGCAGATCCGCACGGATCCCGTTCTTGAGGTGGAAGGTGAAGTCGGGATCGGCGAGAAGGTTCGCATGCCAGTCGGTCGCGGCACCGCCGGCGCCGCTGCACAGGTAAGTGCTGCCCGCGGCTCGGTAGAAGAAGATCTCGATGCGGCGTGCTCGGCCGGTGCGGCGCCCCAGCGTCGTGATGTCGATGATCCGTTCCCTGGTGCCCGCGGCGGGGGTGATCTCGATGGCTCGCCGGATGCGGTCGGGCAGGTGGGACAGAGACTCGTCCCGTGCGGAGTCGTTCGACCTGGTCGTGTCCGGAGTGCTCATGCGGTCTGTGCCTGAAGGGCGGGGCCGAGGAGGAGTCCACCGTCGATGACGTACTCCGACCCCGTGATGAACGACGCGTCCGATGACGTGAGGAACAGGAGAAGACGGCTGACGTCGGTCGGCTCCCCGAGCCGGGGGACGGCGAACGGCTCGGGTGAGTAGAAGTCGGCGATCGCCGCGACCGCGCCGGCTGCCGGTTCGTGGATGAAGGGGGTCGAGATCACGCCGGGGTGGATGGTGTTCACCCGGATGTGGTCGCGGCCGAGCTCGAGTGCCGCCGTCTGGGTGAGGCCTCGCACGGCCCACTTGCTGGCGACGTACGGCGCGTAGTGAGCCGTGCCGCCCAGCCCCATGGCCGAGGCGATGTTGACGATGGCTCCCCCTGCCGCGCGGCGCAGAGCGGGGGCTGCGGCCTTGATGCCGAGGAAGGTCCCTTTGAGGTTGATGTCGAGGATGCGCGACCACGTGGCCTGGTCCGTGTCTTCGATCGTCGCAGGCGGATTCTGCACGCCCGCGTTGTTGACGAGCACGTTCAGGGCGCCGAAGGCGTTCTCGGCGGCCAGCACGGCGGCGGACCACGAGCTCTCGTCGGTCACGTCGAGGCGGACGAAGCGAGCGCGGGTCCCGAGCTCGTCGGCGAGAGCGGCGCCGCGTTCCGCGTCGATGTCGCCGATCACCACGTTCGCCCCCTCCGCGTGAAAGGCGCGCACGTGGCTCGCGCCCTGGCCGCCGGTCCCACCGGTCACGAGCACGGTCTGGTTGTCGAAGCGGGGCATCAGATGTTCCTTCGGTACGTGGGTGAATCATCGTGGGTGAATGACCGGGATCACCAGTGATGAACGGCGGCCGGCCAGTGGTGAGCCGAGCGACTCACCACTGGCCTGACACTAGGCCGCCCAACAGTGGCGAGTCAAGCCACTCGCCTCGTATGCTCGACCCATGAGCAGAGTCGTGACGACGTATCACCAGCGCGTCGCCCAGGAGAAGCGCGCGCTGATCGTGACGGCCGCGACCGCGCTGTTTCTCGAGCTGGGCTACGACCGGACGTCGCTGGCGCGGATCGCGGAGTGCTCGGGCGTTTCGCGGGCCACCTTGTTCAAGCAGTTTCCGAGCAAGGCCGCCCTGTTCGACGCCATCGTGACCGAGTCCTGGTCGACCGCCGACGAGGAGGATCCTCCGTCGGCGGGCGACGTCGTCGACGGGCTCGGCATCATCGGTCGCCGTTACGCCGAGCTGCTGGGCCGTGCCCGGATGACCGACCTGTTCAGGATCGTCATCGCCGAGCTGCCGCGGTTCCCCGAGCTGGCCCATACGCAGTTCTCGCACGGGAAGATGCCCTACTTCGAGTCCGTACGCGGCTACCTCCTGGCCGAGCACGAGGCGGGAACGGTGCGGGTCGAGGACGTGGACCTCGCGGCCACCCAGTTCCTGGGCATGATCTCCAACTACGTCTTCTGGCCGACACTCCTGGTGCCGGGCTGGGAGGTGGGTGCCGAACGCGTCGCCCAGGTGGTCGACGAGGCCGTCCGCACGACCACCGCCCGGTACGCCGCGACCGGACCAGGGGCGTACGCCAACGACTGAGTCCGCCGACCGCGACAGAGTCCGCCGCCACCGAAGGCGCTGATGCCTACGCGATCGAGGCCGTCGGCACCGAGGGCGTTCGCGGGGCATCCCGGGGCGGACAGGGGTGGACAGGGGCGGACAGGGGTGGACAGGGGTGGCCCAAGACCCACAAGCCAGGCCAGCGGCTACACCCTCATCTGTGAAGAGCCCGTTCGCGGACTGCGGCTCAGTCGCGTTTGCGGCCTGCGGCTCAGTCGCGTTTGCAGATGCGGTCCAGGAGGTTGGCCGTGGCGCGCTGGACGCGGGTGTCGATGTGGCCCGGGCGGTCCAGGGCCGGGGACCAGGCGAAGGTGCCGGCCGCGAAGACGAGGGCACCGGAGGGCGCGCGGTACAGGGACGTCTCCTGGTGGCGGACGGCTCCCTCGGTGTCCCGGTACGGGGAGTGCGAGAGGAGGATGCGGCCCTGGTGCTCGGGGAGCGTGATGCGCGGGAAGTAGCGGTCGGCCTCGCCCGCGACCATGCCTTCCAGTTCGTCGCCCTCGTGGGCGCCGGTCGCCTCCCACATCCAGTGGTCGGCGTTGCGCACGACCAGGGGGTGCGCCTCGGGGACCCGGCCCGCGTACTGGACGCCCAGGAGTTCCTGCTCGGGGCGGTCGACCTCACGCCACAGTGCGGGTTTGCCCGGGCCGCGGCGTTTTCGGCAGGTGAGCAGGCGGTCGGGGACGCCGGACGGGGACGGGCCCAGCTCCGCCTGCCAGTACATGGTGTTGGCGGAGAGGAAGACGAGGGACGTGCCGTGCTCGCGGGCCGCCTCCACGGTGCGGCGCACGGTCGTCGACCAGTACTCGTCGTGGCCCGGGAAGACCAGGCCTCGGTAGCGGGTGGGGTCGACGCGGCCGGCGTGCAGGTCGCGGGCGTCGGCGTACGCGAGGTCGTAGCCGTAGCGCTCGGCCCAGCGGATGAAGTCGTAGGCGTGGCCGACGTGGAGGGGGAGGCCGGCGCCCGCGTACGGGCGGTCGAACGACACCGTCGTGGCGGCTTCGGCCTCGCCGAGCAGCCGGCCGTGCTCGTCCCACGCGTGGTAGAGGCTCGCGCCCGTGTGCCCGTCCTCCGGATAGAGGTTGTACGCCTGCCAGGTGATGTCCGGGAGGAGGAGCAGCAGGTCGGCGGGGTGGTTGTCGCGGACCGTGAACGGGATGTGGGAGCGGTAGCCGCCGTCGGTGGTCAGCACAGCCACGTACGCGCCGATGCTCCAGTACGTCGGGATCTGCAGCCGCCAGGAGAGCCACCAGTGGTGGCAGGAGACCGTGCGGTCCGCGGTGAGCGGGGGCGGCTGGACGATGCCGGGGAGGCGGGGGCTGGTGGTGATCTTGCTGGCGCCGTCGCCGCCGTAGTGGCCGATGCGGTAGATGTCCACGCTGAACTGCTGCGGCGGGTCGACCGTGATATGGAAGTCGATGGCCTCGCCGGGGGCGGCCGCGCCGGTGGAGGCGAAGCCCTTGATCTGCCGGTGGACGTCGTCCGCGGTGCGGGGGCCTCCGGCGGTCTGGCGGGGGGTGGGGACTCGGGGGCCGGTGGTTCGCTGGTGGTTGCGGCCGCCGGCGGAACTCGCGCCCGGGGGCGGGGTGTGGTCCACGTACCAGGGGACGACATGGCCCGTGTCGTCGAAGTAGTGCTCACTGCCGCGCAACCACGGGAGGGGGCCCTGTCCGAAGGGGTCCGTGACGGCATGCGCCAGCGCTCCCGACTCCCACCGGCGAATCTGCTCCGACCCCATACCGCGTCCCCTCCCTCGTGCCCCCGTCAGCCCCTGCCGGCCCTTGCAGGCCCTTGCCTTCACCTTCCCAACGAGCGGTCCCAGCACATCACATTACGCACGCGCTCCGTCACCGTTCGTCGCGAATAGGCGACACCTGCCTCCGGCGGTTGGGCGGGGGGTGGGGGTTTGGGTGGGTGTGTGATGTGGGGATGGGTGGGGGTTTGCGCGGGTGCGGGTCGGTGGGTGTTCGGGCGGGTGCGTGAGGTGCGGGTTGGTGGGGGCTGGTCGCGCAGTTCCCCGCGCCCCTGGAGGGCGGGCCGCCCCACCCAGCCCGTCCGGCGTTTGAGGACGAGGCCGTTCGGGCCGATGCGGGGGCCTGGGGGCGCCAGCCCCCGGAAAGGGACGGGAATGGGTAGGGGCGGCGGGGGCGGAAAAAGGGACTGGCGTCAGACCAGGCGGACCGGCTTCTCGGGGCGTATGCCCAGGTGGAGGAGCCAGGTGCGGAGGGGCGCGGGGTCGCCCTCCTCGATGAGGCTCAGGACCCGGGGCCCGAGGTCCACGGACCGCTCGCCGTTGATGAGCAGCGACGGCCCGTCGAGCCAGTCGAGCCCAGGAGCCGCCCCGGCCGTGTCCATCGCCGCACAGCAGACCATCGCCGTGACATGGTCGGCCAGCAACTCCCGCCCGGTGCGGGGCGGTTGCAGCGGGAAGAGCGGCAACGAACCGTCGTCCCAGAGGGGCATGTCCGGACCGACCTGCCCGGCTGCCCCGGAGGGAGCGGGGGCCCCGGCCGACACCGCGGCCTCCTCCCGCGCCACCTCCGCACTCAGTCCCGCCGCCAGCGCGGAACTCCGCTCGTTCTCCGGCCCGCCGTCCTCTTCGTCGTACGCCACGGCCTCACGCCTCGCCACGGCCAACGGGTCTCCAGGATTTCCTGCACCTCCTGGATCTCCTGGATTCCCAGGGACCCCGGGTTCCTCCGAATCCCCCGGCGCCTCATCGCTCAGGTGGTCCATCACCCGGGCCAGCGTCGGCCCCTCCGGATCCGAGGAGCCGGTCCCGGTCCCGGCCCCGGGCGACCGGCTCACGCCGAGCGCGTCCAGCACCCGGTGCAACCGCGCCGCGTCCGTACGCCACTTCCGGTCCACGACCTCGTCCGGATACTCGTCCCAGTCGACCGGCGCCCAGTCGGGCCCCGTCTCGGCCGGGCCGCCGTGGAAGAGGCGGGCGGCCAGCAGGGATGCCGCCTCGTCGATCGCTCCGGGCTCCTCAAGCAGGTCGCAGGCGGGCCGCTCGCCGAGCCGGGAGGCGAAGCCCTCGGCAAGACGGTCGCGCCGCGAGAGCTCGGTGAGGGCCGCGACCACGCCCGCGTCGAGCCGGGACGGCCAGCGCCCCATGCGCCAGGCGGGCAGCGCGACCCGCGTCAGCAGCCGGTCCCAGCCCGCGTACGCAAGACCCACCTGTTCCTGGGCGACGATCCGCAGACCGTAGTCCACAGCCTGTGCACGCTCCGCCGCCGCGGCGGCGACACCCCGCTCCATCTCGGCGGCATGCCCTCGGCAGCTGCGCAGCAGAAGCCGCACCACCCAGCCGACCCCGCCGAGCACCGTCCGGAACAGGGGTCCGCGCGGCTCCGAGGTCACGGCCACCGCCGCGTCGAGACCCCGGACGAAACGCCGTGCCGCGGCTATGTCGGGGTGCGCCGACGGTCCCGTACCGGCGACGACCGGTGCGAGGACGGCGCGCAGTTCGCCGACCCGCATCCACCACAGGAAGGGCGAGCCGATGACGAGGACGGGCGCGGCCGGCGTACGACGGTGGGCCGAGGGCAGACCCCGTACGCCCGGTACGCCCTCGATCTCGTCGCGGGACTCCGGCCTGGGCGGGCCGTGGGCGGGGTGGGTGCGGTCCTCCAGCCAGCTGTCGCAGTCCGGGGTGAGCGCTATCGCGGAGGGCGCGGGCACTTCGAGGCGGTCGGCCAGGTCGCGCACCATGCGGTAGAGATCGGGCGCCGATTCCTCGGCGATGGTGACCGTGGGGCTCACGGCGGGCCGGGAACGGGCCACGACCAGCGCGATGCCCGCCGCGGCGAGGATCACGAACAGGGCGAACCCCGACACGATCCAGCGCGTGACGCCCCAGCCGGGGCCGTCGATCTGGCCCGTCGACCCGCCGACGAGCAGCACGACGGCGACGGCCGCGGGCAGCAGGGCGACGGCCAGCGCCCTGCTGCGGACCCGCAGCACGGCGAGAGCCCGTGAGCGCGCGGCCTGCGCGCCCACCTCCACACCCATACCGGACACGACCGGTGTCACCCCCTACTGCCCGCCCGGCGCGTGCATACCCAGCCACTGCCGGCGGACGTCCATGGCGTTGCTCACTCCCCCACTGTGGCACCCACGACCGACATCGCAATGCCGGTGGGCCAAGTGCCGGAACGCTTGCGCCGCACCCTAGTTGGGGCCCCGGCCCTCGTCAGCCGGATGGGGCATCGGTCACTCGATGGAATGGCTTTGGGCAGAGGTGGCTGACGAAAGGGCCCCGGATCCTGTGCGGGATCCGGGGCCCGGGGTGGTTCGTCGATACATGTTGACGCAGGTGAAGAGGCGTAACTGTCGGTTACGCCTGGGCCGCCCCCGCAACCTTCGCCGCGATGTCCGTACGGTGCTGGCCGCCGTCGAGGTGGATTCGGTTGACCGCTTCGTACGCGCGTGCGCGGGCCTGGGTGAGGTCCTTGCCGCTGGCCGTGACGGAGAGCACCCGGCCGCCCGCGCTCACGATGGCGTCACCGTCGCGCTTCGTGCCCGCGTGCAGGACGTACGCGTGCGGGGCGTCCTGTGCCGCCACCTGGTCGAGGCCCTCGATGGGGTCGCCGGTGCGCGGGGTGTCCGGGTAGTTGTGCGAGGCGATGACCACGGTGACGGCCGCGTCGTCGCTCCAGCGCAGGGGTTCGAGGTCGGCCAGGGTGCCGTCCGCCGCCGCGAGGAGGATGCCGGAGAGGGGGGTCTTCAGGCGGGCGAGGACGACCTGGGTCTCGGGGTCGCCGAAGCGGGCGTTGAACTCGATGACCCGTACACCGCGCGAGGTGATCGCGAGACCGGCGTAGAGGAGCCCGGAGAAGGGGGTGCCGCGGCGGCGCATCTCGTCGACGGTCGGCTGCAGGACCGTCTGCATGACCTCCTCGACCAGCTTCGGATCGGCCCACGGGAGGGGCGAGTACGCGCCCATGCCGCCGGTGTTCGGACCCTCGTCGCCATCGAGCGCGCGCTTGAAGTCCTGCGCGGGCTGCAGCGGCACGACCGTCACGCCGTCGGTGATCGCGAAGAGGGAGACCTCGGGGCCGTCGAGGAACTCCTCGATGACCACGCGCTCGCAGGCGTTGGCGTGCTCGCGGGCCTTGTCGAGATCGGCGGTCACGACGACGCCCTTGCCGGCCGCGAGACCGTCGTCCTTCACGACGTACGGGGCTCCGAAGGCGTCGAGCGCCTCCTCGACCTCGTCAGGGTTCGTACAGACGTACGAGCGGGCCGTAGGTACGCCCGCGCCCGCCATGACGTCCTTGGCGAAGGCCTTGGAGCCCTCCAGCTCGGCGGCCTCCTTGGAGGGGCCGAACACCGGGATGCCCGCCTCGCGCACGGCGTCGGCGACCCCGGCCACGAGAGGGGCCTCCGGGCCGACGACCACCAGCTCGGCGCCGAGCTCAGTGGCCAGCGCGGCCACGGCCTTGCCGTCGAGGGCGTCGACCTGGTGCAGCTCGGCCACCTCGGCGATTCCCGCGTTGCCTGGGGCGCAGTGCAGCGCAGTGACGTCGGGGTCGAGGGAGAGAGAACGGCACAGGGCGTGTTCGCGGGCACCGCCGCCGATAACTAGGACCTTCACGGGGGTCAGCCTAGCCGGGCGCGGGCGCTGGGCCCGGGCGGGTTTGGGCCGGTGGACCGGGGGTGGGTCTGGTGTGGGTCGAGGTGGGTCGGGTGTGGGTCGGGTGTATGGCTGAGCGCGCGGTTCCCCGCGGTCCCCGGCGGGGCGCTGTCGACCAGGTGTCCTGCCCCGCGTGGGGCATCCTTGCGCCGCGGGCTTGGCGGGGCGAAGGCGTCGGCCAGGCGTCCTTGCCGGTTCGGGGCAGCCGCATGAACCGCTGAACCGCTGTTCGTTCACGAGCTGGCTGCGGTTCGTTCACGAGCTGCCACTCGTTCAAGAGCCGCTACTCGTACGAGCACTGCGACTCATTCGAGAACTGCTACTCGTACGAGCACCGCTACTCGTTCGAGAACTCCTCCACCACCGTGGCTCCCAGCTCTCTCACGATCATCTCGTGGCCCGACAGGGCGGACTCGTCGAGGTCCGGATCGTCGTCCTCCGGGATGTCGTCCTCGGGGGAGATGGGAGGCGGCTCCGGCGCAGAAGGGCGGGGAGCGGACGCGGGACCGGATGCGGGCGCCGACTGGGACTGGAACTGGGACTGGGGAGCCGAGGAGGCGGGCCGGGGAGCCGGAGCCGTCGGCTGCTGCGGGGCGGGGCGCGGCGCCGCCGGAGCCGGGGCGCCCCCCGTCCCGTAACCACCGCCGTAACCGGACCCGGGGCCGGGCGCGGGCGGCGGTGCCGAACCGCCGGACGGGTCGACGACCGCCTCGACCTTCCAATGCACGTTGAACAGCTCGGTCAGCGCCTGCTTCAGCACCTCTTCGCTGCCGCTGCTCGCGAAGTTGTCCCGAGCACCCGCGTTGACGAAACCGATCTGGAGGGTCGTGCCGTCGAAGCCGGTCACCTGCGCGTTCTGGCTGAGCAGGATCCAGGTGAAGCGGCGTCGGTTCTTCACCGCCTCCAGGATGTTCGGCCACAGCATGCGGGGGTCGGGGCCACCGCTGGGGGGAGGGGAGGCGTACGCGGCCGCCGGTGCCGGGGCTTGAGTCTGGGGCTGGGATTGGGGGGCCTGGGGCGCGGGCAGACCGGGTGCCGCGACCGGTGGCTGGCCCCCGCCCGCGGGTGTGGCGGTCGGCCATCCGCCGGGGCGCCTGCCACTGCCCGCAGCGGTCGCGGCGGGCCAGGCGCCGGGAGCGGCGCCGGCCGCGGGGGCGGAGGGGGGAGCCTGGGCGGGCGGCTGTTCCGGAGCGGGGGCGGGCGTGGATGCGGCCGGGGCGGGAGCGGCCGCCGTAGGGGCCTGGTCCGAGGCGGGGGCTTGGGCTGGTGTGGGGGCTTGGGCCGCCCCGGGACCCGTAACTCCACCCGGACCCGTATCTCCACCGGGACCCCCCGCTCCCCTTACCGCAGCGCGAGCCGCGGCGGGCCCGCCACCCGGCGGGACGGAGGGAACGGGAGGAGCGGAAAGAGCAGAAGGAGCGGAAGGAGCGGAAGGAGTCATGCCGCCCCCCTGCACTCCGGTCGGCATCCCGGCATGCGCGTCGGGCCCGGGTACGTACCCCATGGCGGGTGCTCCGGCCGACGCCGCCCCCGTGAAGTTGACCCCGCGCTCGATGCGGTCGAGCCGGGCCATGAGGGACCGCTCGTCCCCATAGGCCGCGGGCAGGAGCACGCGCGCGCAGATCAGTTCGAGCTGCAGGCGGGGGGAGGTGGCCCCGCGCATCTCCGTAAGGCCTTCGTTGACGAGATCGGCGGCCCGGCTGAGCTCGGCGGCGCCGAACACTCCGGCCTGGGCCGTCATCCGCTCCACGACATCGGAGGGAGCGTCGATGAGCCCCTTCTCCCCGGCGTCGGGCACGGCCGCCAGGATGACCAGATCCCGCAACCGCTCCAGCAGGTCGGCGACGAACCGCCGAGGATCGTTTCCGCCCTCGATGATCCGGTCGACGACCTCGAAGGCGGCGGCGCCGTCCCCCGCGGCGAAGGCCTCGATCACGGAATCGAGCAGCGACCCGTCCGTGTAACCGAGCAGTGAGGTGGCCATGGCATACGTGACGCCGTCGTCCTTGGCACCGGCCAGCAGCTGGTCCATGACGGACATGGAGTCACGCACGGACCCGGCGCCGGCGCGCACGACCAGCGGAAGCACGCCGTCCTCGACGGGGCTGCCCTCGCGCCCGCACACCTCGCCCAGGTACTCCCGCAGAGTGCCGGGCGGCACGAGCCGGAACGGATAGTGGTGCGTACGCGACCGGATGGTCCCGATGACCTTCTCGGGCTCGGTGGTGGCGAAGATGAACTTGAGGTGCTCGGGCGGTTCCTCGACGACCTTCAGCAGCGCGTTGAAACCGGCCGACGTGACCATGTGCGCCTCGTCGATGATGTAGATCTTGTACCGGCTGCTCGCGGGCCCGAAGAACGCCTTCTCACGCAGGTCACGGGCATCGTCCACGCCACCGTGCGAGGCGGCGTCGATCTCGATGACGTCGATGGAACCCGGCCCGTTCCTCGCGAGGTCCCGGCAGGACTGGCACTCCCCGCACGGCGTCGGTGTGGGCCCCTGCTCGCAGTTCAGACACCGCGCCAGGATCCGCGCGCTGGTCGTCTTCCCGCACCCGCGCGGCCCGCTGAACAGGTACGCGTGATTGACCCGGTTGTTCCGCAACGCCTGCTGCAACGGGTCGGTGACATGCTCCTGCCCGATGACCTCGGCGAACGACTCCGGGCGATAACGGCGGTACAGCGCGAGAGACGACACGCGTACGAGGTTATAGGCGCCCACTGACAACGAGCACCGCCCGCCGGACTTCACCGCTCCGCCCCACCGACGCCGGGCCACCGGCACCGGGTCGCACCCTCGCCTCGGCCCGCCCGCAAACGCGAGCGCCCCCCACGCACCCGCCAGAGCCAACCTACCCTTGCTGCCTTCCGGCCCTGGGGGAGTTCAGTCAGATAGCGCCACGTGAGGGGCTGCGCACACAGTACCCGATCTGAACGGGGGGAACGAGTTCGCGAGCACTCCTCAACGTCTTGTATTGTTTGCGGCGGAGGATTCGCCTAGTGGCCTAGGGCGCACGCTTGGAAAGCGTGTTGGGGGCAACCCCTCACGAGTTCGAATCTCGTATCCTCCGCCAGTGCCTCACCGGGCACGATGTCGAAGGGCCCCACCGTTCGCGGTGGGGCCCTTCGACGGTTTCCGTCTCAGTTTCCGTCTCAGTTTCCGTCTCAGTTCGCCTTCGGCAGCTCCCAGAGCACGTCGCCGACTTGCTGCGCGACCTTCCGGAGCATCGGACCGGTGATGTGCATGTAGCGAGCGCGCATCCGTGCCGCTCCCCCGGGTTCTCATCCCATCATCGAGTCGACGACGACGTCGGGAACGCCGAGGAGGAGAAGTACGGTCGCGGCGGTGTGGCGAGCGTCATGAAGACGGCCGTCCCGTACGCCCGCGTCCCGAAGCAGCCGCTTCCACACGTGGTAGTCGGTGTTCGGGCTCAGCGGCCCACCGAGGGGTGAGGCGAAGACGTACCCCTTGTCCTCCCAGTCGGCTCCCGCCGCCAGTCGCTCCCCCGCCTGTACCTCCTGGTGGTGCCGGAGGAGCTTGATCAGAGGATCGGGCAGGCCGATCGTGCGACGTCCAGCCCGGGACTTGGTCGACTTGTGTTCGCGCCGGATCTGCTCACGTTGGGGGCAGTAGCCGGCCTTCCTGCCGCACGGTTCGCCCTCGCCGCAGCCGTGGCGGTACTTGGGCCGAAGGCGGTTCTTGCGGATGCGGACATACCCCGCGTCCAGGTCGACGTCTTCCCAGTGGAGGCCGAGCGCCTCGCCTTGCCGGAGACCGAGCGCCAGGGCTACGACCCATCGCGTGCTGTTGCGAAGCTTGGCCGCTTCGAGGAGGAGGCTCTGAACCTCCTCGATGGTGAACGGTTCGATGTCCTCCTCTTCGAGCCGCGGAGCCTTGGCTATCTCAGCCGCATTGGTTGGGACGTGCCCGCGCCGTACTGCCTCGCCGAGGGCGACCCGGATCGTGCGGTGCACGTGATGCGCCGTTCCGGCCGCGCTGCCGGAGCTCTGCATCTTCTGGTAGAAGCTCTCCAGGTGCTCCGGCTCCAGCCGGTCCAGCTTGTGGGCGCCCAAGCCGGGCACGAGGTGAACCCGTACGTCGACCTCGTACCCGTCGTACGTGTTCTCGGAGACGTACGGCTTGGCAATGTTCTCGACCCAGTGCTCCAGCCAGTCCTGGACGGTCCAGCTCTTGCCCGGCTTCCGGAGCTTCTTGGCGTCACGGGCCCGCTCCATCTCACGGACCGCTTTGGTCACCGCTGTCTTCGTCTTGCGCTCGATGTGACGGCGGTCGGGCTTGCCGTCGTCACGGACGCCGACCGTCACACGGCCGTGCCATTTCCCGTCTTTGCCGAGGTAGATGGACGAGGCCCCGTTGGGCTGGCGAGTGCGCTTCTGGTCTGCCATGTCAGCCCCCTCACGCCGCTTCAGCAGGTCGACGGCGCAGCCTGGAGACGTACGCAGGCAGAGCATCGGTCGGCACCCGGCGGAGTCGCCCGACCGTGACCGACTCGATCTCGCCCGCGCGCACGAGCTTGAAGCACGTCGTACGACCGATGCGGAGTCGCCGTGCCGCCTCCTCGACGGTCAGCAGGACCAAGGAAGAGTCGATGACTTGCAGAACAGCGCGCGTGCTCTGCGGCTCAGGCATGGGTCGGTTCTCCTTCCGTGCCGGGAGCGGGTTCGAGGGTTGAGGTGAGCCAGGCTTCGGCGGAGGAGAGTCCGGTTCCGGCGAAGACCCAGTGAGCGAGGACGAGCGTTGTTTCCTCGGCGTTCTGTGGCGCGGGATTGACTTGCTCGCGACGCCAGTCGGCGCGGGCGGTGCGGAGAGCACCGAGGGTGGTCGAGTAGCGGCGGGACTTCGTGGAGAAGTGGCCGCGGAAACCGAGCATGTGAGCCCAGGCCCGGAGGCGGAGGTCTGCCAGCTCCGGGCGTGCGCCGAGCGTCCAGGCTGTGCGAATCATGCGTCGGGCATGGTCGGTGAGCTTGGCTTGGGCCAGTTCGGCGAGGAATCGGATCGGCCGGTCGAGGGTGCCGGTCGCCGTCTCGGCACCCTTCGTGGCGTACTTGGCGATGTACGCGGCTTCGGCCCGTTCGGTCAGCTCCTGGCCGCCGTCGAAGTCGGCGGTTCGGATGGGTCGGACGTCGAGCTGACGGCCGAAGGTGAAAGTGTGGGCGCGGCCGTCGATGACCGGGCCGTCGACCTGCGCCGCGCGGGCGGCGGCTCCGATGGCGTCGGTGAGCAGCTCGGCGGTGGCCCAGGCGGGCGGTGTCGTGTCGCCGCCCTCGGGGCCGTCGAGGCGGATGACCGCGTGGAAGTGGACGGCGCCGCGCTTTTGGTACTCGGCGACCTTGGCGAACGAGATGCGCACGTGCTCGCGGAAGGCGCGTTGGGTGAGGCCTGCGCGCTTGGCGACTTCACGGCGCAGGTAGATGGAGAACCGGCGCCACAGGGCCCCGGCGTGGGCGTTCCAGAGCACGGCCGCTTCGTAGTCATACGTGTCGGGGTCGAGGGGTGTGCCCAGGGCAGCCTCCTCCTGGTCGTGACGGACGCCGCAGCGGCAGGCACGGCCGCTGGAGGGACGGTTGTGGACCGGGCCGAAGCCCGGGGCGGTGAAGGTGGCGAACACGCGCGGGTGGGTGCCGACTTGTTCGGGGGTGCCTTTGCCGCCGCGGAGTCCGGCGGTGATCAGGTGGTAGGTGTCGCGGCGGTACGTCTCGGCGCAGGCCGCGCAGCGAGTGGCGCGGCGGTTGTTGCAGCGGACGAGGAGGTGACCGGCTGGGAGGGTCGCGGAGTCCAGATGGTGCAGGGCGCGGCCGATCTCGCCGGTTGCCTTGTTGATCTCGTACTCGGTGCGGTGGCCGTCGAGACGTACGGGGCGGGTGCAGCCGCCCAGGCCGGAGAGTTGCCGGGCCAGCTCAGGCAGGGTGCCGAGGGAGGCCAGCATGGAGAGTTCCGCCAGCGGGGGCGGAGTCTGCCGGGTGATGATGGGAGTTCCTTTCGGCTGTTTCGCGGTTGGGAGGGACGGCCCCGGGGCGGCGGAATGCTTGGTGGCGTTGTTGCCGCCCCGGCGGCCGGTCAGCGCCTGTTGGCGCCGTTGACGAGCGAGCGCAGGACCACGGCGGAAATAGCGACCGAGATGGCAGTGATGGCGACGGCCGCCAGGAGCGCGGTGAGGACGACGCCGACGACGACCACAGCAGCGACCGCGCCGACTCCGACGCCCACGTACGGGGCGACCGGGCGGCCGGCGGATGGAACGGCCGGAGCCTGAACGTGCTGGTGAGTGGTGACGGTTGTCGGCAGGAGCGGGGCATCGAGCAGCTTGGGGCGGAACATGGCGGGACTCCTCTCAGTCGTGGGTGCCGTTGACGACGTCGACCCCGGAGCGGGTGCCGGACTCGATGGCGGGGGCGAGGATCGTGTGCGAGAGCCAGAAGCCGAACAGCGCGATCACGGCGGCGACCCAGAGGCGGACGCCGAGGAACTTGATCGCGGCCCAGGCGATGACGCCCAGGACGAGGACGAGCGGCAGTGAGACGGTCACGGGAGCTCCTCAGCGGTCAGCGGGCGGGGCAGCGGTGGGTGCGGGCGGCCAGCTCGGCGGCGGCGCGGCTGTCGTAGTCCGTGGAGAAGCCGCAGCGCGGGGCCGTGCAGGCGGCGGTGTGCTTCTCGTGGCCCCGGCCGTCGTAGTACGTGGCGACCTGGACGGGGCCGATGCGGACGACGTTGCGGAAGCGGCGGTTGGCGGTCATCAGTTGGGCTCCTTCGGGTTGTCGTGGCCGTTGCGGTCGTTGTGGGGCTCGCCGGTGAAGTCGGTGACGTGGTCGGCCAGCCAGCGCAAGATCTCGTCGCCCTCGTAGCTGTCGGCGGCGAGAATCACATGCTCGGCGATCAGCACGGCCTCGGTGAGGCGGTTCTGTCGGGTCAGCTCGGCAGCGCGCTTGAGCGCGCGGAGCGTGGTCGGGCGCAAGGTGGAAAGTCCTCCGGGATCAGGTGAGTTGAGCGGCGATGGCTTCGGCGAGCGGCGCAGGGATGCCGAGGCGGGCGCGAAGCGTCGGGGTGTCGATGACGGTTCCGGTCCGGGCGCGGTGTTCGTCGGCGACCTTGTGCGCCAGCGCGACGAGCGCGGGCGGAACAGGGGGTGTGGAGGGTTGGGAGGCTTCCGGTACCGCCGCAGGGAGTTCGGGTGCCGTGGTGGTCGGGACGGACTCTGGTTCCGTCGCCGCCGGGCCCTCGATCGGCGTAGGGGCGCCGTGGGCGAGCAGGGTTCCGCCGAGGAAGGCGACGGCGGGCCATCCGGCGACGAGGATGCGAAGCCAGGCCGGTACGTCGTTCAGGTCGAGCAGCCCGGCGGTGGCGACGTTGGCGCCCAGCGAGGCGGTGAGCGCGACGAGGAACCAGCACCACCCGGCCGCTTTCGCCTCGCCGGAGCGCAGTCGATGCCAGGCCGCCACCATCAGCAGGTCGACGGAGACCGGGTAGGCCCACGCCTTCCACCCGTCCTGTCCGGCGGCCGAGGCCAGGTCATGCAGGTGGGCGAAGGACAGCGCGGCCGCGATAAGCGCTTGGATGAGTACGGCGTCGAGGCGGACGGGTAGGGCACGCACGGGCGACTCCTTCCGAGTCCGTTTCGGGCATGGAGGGGTAGGGAGTCGGCGCGGGATGACCGCGCCGGCGGTTGGATGGGGTGCGCTTAGTCGGTGACCGGGCGCGGTGTGGACACCTGTTCGGCGACCTTCACGGGCACCGGCGGGACGTACGCCCGGAAGGGCGCGAGCGCCGGTATGTCGGGGGCGAGATGCGCCGTCTCACGGCAGGTGACCGCAGCGTCGGCGAGGGTCATGTACGGAGTGCGGATGCGAGACCAGCCGCCAGAGGTGTCGCCGACGACGGCCAAGCCAGGCAGCTCGGCCGCGATGGCGCAGGCAGCGCCGACGGCTTCCGGGGCGATGTCGCCGAGCGCCATTTTCGCGGAGGCTTCGTCGTTGACGCGGTGGCAGACCCGGCCGGAGAGCTGAGCGCGGAGCATGGTCGCGCCCTTGCCCAGCTCGGCGCCGAACCGCTGTCCGCAGACCTCCAGGTAGATACCGGCGGCCCGGCCGAGCTGAGCGAGCCGGATCAGCTGAGTGACCATCTCGTCGCGCCGTTCCTCCTCCTTCCGCGTGGCGATGAGGAAGAGTTCGGCCACCTCGTCGATGAACAGCACGATGGGAGCGGGGCGTTCGCTCTCGGGCAGGCCCCAGATGTCCGAGGTGATCGACTCGTCCGGGGTCCCGGGGGCGATGCCCTGCCGGGCCTTGATCAGGTCGTAGCGGTCCTCCATTTCCTTCACGAGCACGGGAAGCAGTTCAGCCGCTTGCTCAGGGTCGGTCGCCAGCGCGGAAAGCCGGGCAGCGAACGGCGCCAGCTCCACACCGCGCTTGCAGTCGATGCCGACCAGGACCACCGGCTGAGCCGCCAGCCCGGTCAGCAGGTTGCGCAGGAACATGGACTTGCCCGACAGCGTGGCGCCGAGGACCAGTTCATGAGGTACGGCCCGGTAGTCCCGTACGAATGCGGTCGCGTCCTGCCGCAGCGCCACCGGCACCCGCAGCAGCCCGCCATCAATCCGGCGGGGCATTCTCACCTTGCGCAGTACGTCGAAGCCGACGAGCCGCAGTTCCACGACTCCGGGCTTCACGTCCCGCACGTACACGGCGTGAACGCCCCAGGCGTGCCGCAGCCGTTCGGCCGAGGCCGCCACGTCCGCCGGTTCCTGGCCCGGAGCCAGCCGCAGCCGGAGCCGCAGGCCGGTCGTGGTGGGCCGGATCATGCCCCGCCGCGGGGGCACAGGCCGGACCTCACGGCGAGTCGTGGCCTTGACGGCCAGTACCCGCAGCCGTGACGGCGCGACCGTGAGGCCGCACGCGTCCATGGTCGAGGAGTACGAGGCCATCAGCCGGACCACCGAGACCGGCAGCCCGACCGTGGACCAGTACGCCGCCGGGTGGGCGTGCCGGGCGTAGGCCGCGCCGCCTATCGCAGCGAGCGGCCCGCTCAGCTCGGCCAACGTCACCAGGTCGGTCACGTCGATCAGCCCGCCTGGGCGACCGGGAAGGCGCCCGAAGTGATGGCCTTTGCCCGGTAGGCGATGCCGTGCCGCTGCTGGCCGTTGAACACGCTCTCCCACGGCCGGGCGATCAGGCGCGGTAGGGAGACCGGAGCACCGACCGACAGTCCGTCCGTCACACCGCTTTCGGGGATGGTGACCTGGATCAGCGACGACTCCCCCTCATCGATGAAGACGACGCCGACGGTCATCAGTGCCTCGCCGCTCACCGCGTCCTTGGCGATCTCACCGGTCTGCCGGTCGCGCACCTTCGGCGACGGCGCTTCGGTGAGCAGGATCGTGGCGGACGAGGCGTCAATACGGATCACACGCACAGAGGTTTCTCCTTCTGAGTGGATCAACTCGCCACATGACAAGTTGACTTATCAAGTTCGACGTTAAGGATGCCAGGTTGACTTATCAAGTGGCTTGCTGAGGACCAACAAGCACGATCGACAACGCAAGCGCACCCTGTAACCAGGCAGCACAAAGGAGGGCGCGACATGGGCAAGCAACACCGCGCTCAAGAGCCGCAGTCATGGGGTCCACGCAACTCGCAAGGGCCCGCACCACCGCCAAACGCCTGGTCTGCGCCACCGGAAGGCCCTCCGTCAAACAGCCCCTATCAGGGCGAGACGACGTCCCGGCCGAAGAAGCGACGCCGCGTCTTTCTATGGATCTTCCTGATCGTTCAGATCTTGTTCCTGATCTGGGTGATCACGGGCGCCGCGAGCGGCAGCGGCACACCCGATGAGTGCCGAGGCCTGACAGGTGACAACTTGCAGGTGTGCGAGGACGCGAACGACATCGGAACCACCATCGGCGTGGGACTCATCATCGGCCTGTGGGCGGCCGTTGTCCGTTCCCAAGAGATCTGAATTGATGAGATGCCTCCGAGCTGGCCTTTGCCAGTTCTGCTGGGACAGCTTGGGGAGCCGCTGGCCCGGTGGATCTGAACGGCGGTGAGCCTGCTTGTGCCCGAGCTTGGTGAGTCCCCTTTGTTCTGCCTGGCGGCATGGCTGTGGCCTGGTGTTTTTCAGTTCTGGTGGGACTCATCCCGTAGGGCGTCGTAGTCGTCCGGCGCTGTCACCAACATCAGTGGTCTTCCCAGGGAGTCGGTCAGCGGAAGAGAGCGTCGTTGGAGAAGGTGTGGGAGTGGAGCTTCTCGCGAAGGGTGGGGACGTTCAGCCGGTGCTCCGCCTCTGTGCAGACGGCGTTGATGGTGCGCCGGTGCTGGCTGAGCCGGCCTCCACCTCCGTGCCTCGATGATCTGGATCAACGGCCTCCTGAAGGCAACTGGCTGATCACGACATCACACGGGCCCAAGCCAGCGGTGCGGGCGGGGGTAGGGGTTCGGTGCGGTCGGCACGGAAGGACTGCAGGAAGTAGGCCACCAGGCGCCGTGACGCGGCCATCGACACCTGCGGAGACTCCCCGACGATGCCACCGTTGGCCAGCAGCAGGAGGGTGATGTCGGAGATGTCGAAGTCGGCGCGCAACTTCCCGGTGTCCTTGGCCCGTCGTGCGAGTTGGGCGAGAACCTCCTCGATGCGGGCGCGTTCGCGGCCGAATTCGGCGTTGTCGGGGAACTCGGAAAGGAACGCGGCCGTGAAGCCGCGGTCGCAGGCCTGCATCGCACACACCTTCTCGATGACGGAGCAGAAACCGCGCCAGGGGTCCGGGTCACCCACCGCCTCGTCGAACACCGCCACACAGAGCGCCAGTTGCCCGGAGAACGCCTCGGTCACGAGCGAGGCACGGGTGGGGAACCGCCGGTAGAGGGTGGCGACCCCGACACCGGCCCGCCGGGCGATCGCGGTGACGGGCACGTCGGTCCCATGGGCGGTGTAAACCTCGCGGGCGGCCTTCAGGATGCGCTCGCGGTTGTACCGGGCGTCGATGCGAAGCCCGTCCGCTGCTGCACTTCGGTCGCGCTCGCCGGAACAGGCGGCGTCGGCCGGACCCTTGTGAGAAGGCTGATCAGGCATGTCTCTCACTTTAACGCAACCGGAAGGTGCCGTCCGTTTGCCTCGCTAGCCTGGGCCGACAGCCTGGTGGAACCCCTTCCGTCGATTGACAGGACAGCTACGTGAACGACATGCGCGCGGCGCTCTACGACAGCTTCGGCTCGCCCGAGGTGCTGTACGTGAGCAAGGTCCCCGTCCCCGCCCCGGAGCACGACGAGGTACTGGTCCGGGTCCACGCGGTCAGCGTCAACGGAGCTGAACTGCACGGCCGGGCCGGGCGGATGCGCCCGGTGACGGGCCGCCGCTTTCCCCAACGTACGGGCCTGGACTTCGCCGGAGAGGTCAATGCGGTGGGCGCCACGGTGACCGGGGTGAGGGAAGGCGACCGGGTGTGGGGCATACTTCCGCGCGGCCGGTTCGGCAGCGCGGCCGAGTACGTCGCCGTCCACCCGCGGCAGCTCTCTCCCGCCCCCGCCGGACTCCCCCTGGTGCAGGCCGCCTCGCTCCCCGCCACCGGTACGACCGCGATCACCGCCCTACGTGGCAAGGCACGACTGAAACCGGGCGAACGCCTTCTCGTACGCGGCGCAAGCGGAGGGGCCGGCAGCGCCGCCGTCCAGCTCGGCAAGGCACTCGGCGCCCACGTCACCGCGCTCGCGGGCCCGAGGAACCTCGACTTCGTCCGTGACCTGGGCGCCGACGAGGCGCTGAGTTACACCACGACCCGCCTGTCCGACCTGGGCACCTTCGACGTCATCCTGGACACCGTCGGCACCCTGCACTCCGCCTACCGCAAGCTCCTGGCCCCGGGCGGGCGCATGGTGGCCATCGCCTTCGACACCGAGAACTTCCTTCTCAGCCTCTCCTACATCCTGGCCTCCACCCTGCACGGCCCACGCCGGGTGCGCTTCTTCAGCGGAAACCCCCGGCACGAACTCTTCGCCGAACTCACCCGATATGTGGAGACCGGCGCCATCCGCCCGACCGTGGACACCGTCCACCCCCTGGCCGGCATCGGCGCCGCCCACCGCGCCCTGGAAGCAGGCGGCGTACGCGGGAAGCACGTCATCCAGATCGCGTGACGGGCCCATGCGCCCGTGCCCGCCGGGCTCCACCCGCGCGGAGCCGCGTCCTGCCTCCGCACCCTCCACCCCGCGTGATCACGACCCAGGACAGGCCCTGGGCCGCGACCCTCCAGGAAGCAGGTGCCGAAGCCGCGCCTGCCCCTGGCAGGGATGCCCCGAGCCCGCCGGATCGCGCAGGCGATCGTGGTGAAGCGGCGGCACGTGCCCACCGCCCTTGTCTCGGGTGGCCGGGCGCATGGTGCAGGGGAGCGGGGTCCAGCGCAGTCAGCGCGGCGACCAACTCGTTCACCGGCCGGATGTCCTTCTCCGCGAGTCGCTCTTCGGGAACGCCGAGCGCGGCGGCGTCGGTCGGCCGGATGACCAGGCTCTGTACGGCGGCACAGATACCGGGCGGTCGTCCGGCAGGCCCCTCAAGAGCCCTGACTGGTCGGCGGCAAGGCGCGTGAGCGGATCGGGTGGTGAGTAGTCGCGCGCGTCCCCGGTCATGACCGGGGATCGTAGAGGGCCGCTCTGACACACGGACAGTGCTGTTCAGTTCCGCCGGGACTGCTCACCTGGCCGAGCAGATCCAGCGGGAAATGTCAGAAGGACTGGGAACGGACAGCCGTTGACGTCATCCTTGGCTTTACATACGTCGTCTACCGACTCGCCAGCCGACGCACCTAAGACAAGCCATCGCAGCCGAACGGCAGGCGGCACGCCGGTTCAGGTGAGCCGGTAAGTGTCTTCAAGTTCCTGCCGGTCGGCTGGCAGCAGCACGTCGACGACCTGCAAGGCTTGACCCGAGGTGTCGCAGGCGACGACCAGCACGCTAAGGACGGGAACGCCATCAGGGAGCTCCAGAAGTTGAGCCTCGCCACTGTCGGGCAGTCTGGCCGAGACCCGTTCCGTCACGTGGTCGAAGCGCACTTTCTTCCGCGTCTCAAGATGCTCACGGACGCTGCCACTCAGGGCTTCGGAAGTCTCCAGCTCGGTTCCCTCGACCAGGCCGGCGGGGAAGTACGACGAGACCAACTCGACCGCTTCGCCGTCCTCCTCGACCAAGAATCGGCGCACGAGAACCTTCGCCCGCTTGGGCAGTCCGAGCGCCGAGGCAACGCGAGCAGGAACGGGCACATGGCCGACCTCAATCAGGCGGCCCGGCGCTTGCGATTCGTCGCGCTCCAGCGCCGTACGGCCACGGCGGTCCTTCTGCTCGCCAGCCTCGGGGCGCCCGCGCACGATCGTGCCGTATCCCTGCCGGGACTCCAGCCAGCCGTCACGCTTCAACAGCTCCAGCGCACGCACGACGGTCGGGCGGGACATCGCGAAGGCTTGCACCAGCTGGTTCTCACTGGGCACCCGTGTGCCGGGCGAGTACGTACCGTCCTCAATGCGACCTTGAAGGGTCTGCGCGAGGCGCACGTACTTCGGTGGCTCCACTTCATACGCCATGAACGCCGCCCGTCGGGATTGGACCAGTCAACTGGTCAACCAGACTAGCGACACTTGCACACTCACAGTAGAAGGGGGCCGAACCCTTCGTTCGACGGCCAGGCGCCGGCCACCACGGCGGAGACCACGGTCCCGCCGAATCGACTGGGCCCGGAGTGCCACGAGTCGGCGATGGCGTCGACCAGGAACAGGCCAAGCCCGTGTGCCTCGCTGGCCTCCGGGCGCCGCAGTCGCACGTTCGACGGGAACCCCGGGTTGTGCACCTCGATCCGAAGCGACGTCTCCACGCGGTACCACTCAACGCGCACCAGCCAGGGTTCATCCGCCCGTCCGTAGAGAATCGCGTTGGTGACCAGCTCCGAGACCATCAGCGTGCAGTCGTCGATCGAGCAGGCCGGGTCGTACGCGGCGATGACCTTCCGGAACCAGCTCCGGGCCCGGGCTACGGACCCCGGCGCCGGGTGCAGGATCATCGCCCCGAGTCGTGCGGTACCGAAACCGTCGCGGCCATCGGTGGTGTCATCCATCCGCGCCCACTCCTTGCCGCTGCCATCGCAGTCGAGACAGCGCCGCTTCGATGTGGCACGAACGCGGTCGTTGGCCGTGGAGAGCGCCAGAGCGGTACGGGAGCCGACGCGTTTCCAACCGCGCCCACGGCATCCCGGCAAGCTAACCGCGCACCCCTGTCCGGCCGCTGACTTCGTCACGCCGTGCCCCTTCCACCCCAAGTGGCCTTATCCGCTTTATGGATAGTGGTATTAGCCACTTGGAGTGTGCAAGTGGTTCGGCGCAACTGCCGGGTTGTCAGGTGAGGGGGTAACCCTGCTCGAAGGCCCAACGATGCGGGGGATAGGTGGCCTCGGCGAACTCCAACGGCCGGTCCTGAAGGTCGAAGACGACGTGGTGAACAATCAGAACGGCTGAACCGGCCTCCAGTTGGAGGTCCGACGCCTCCTCGTCGGTGGCGCTCCGGGCGCACATACGGTCCTCGGCATAGCTGCCCTGGCGGCCCGTCATGTTCTCGACGTACATGAGCGTCCCCTCCTGGATCCGCTCAGGCTCCAGGAGCTTCGGCGCACGCCGACCGACGTCGGGAGCGAACCACGAGGTAGACAGGGTGATCGGCCCGTCATGGTTGTTGGTCACCCGTCGCCGGTGCACGGCCCGACGGTCCTTGACCAGCCCCAGGGCTTCGGCAACGTGATCCGGCGCATCCAGCCAACCGGCCGACGTGATCACCGCGTACTCACCGGGCGTGTAGATCTTCCCGGTCTGCCGGGCCCGGCCGTACAGCTCACGCGCCCGCCGGTTGACCTCCAGGCTGCGCACGTACGTGCCCGATCCCTGGCGCTTCTCGACGAGCCCCTGATGGCTCAGCGCTTCCAGCGACCGTGCGGCCGTGGGCCGGGACACCTTCCAGTCCGCCGCCAACTGGCGCTCCGAGGGCACCTCGTCCCCGGGCCTAAGGTCTCCCCGAAGGATCTGATCGCGGATGAAGTGCGCGATCTGGAGATACTTCGGCTGAGCCTCCTCGATCTGAGGCATTCGCCCTCCTCGTCCAAGTGGCTATGGCCTCTAGCCACTATAGAGTGAGTGGTCAACCCTCGACCCCGTACGCTGGCCGCATGAAGCGGTTGATCGTCGCAGCAGGAGGAGGGGGCGACGCAGTCGCCGCCGCCATGCTCCACACCGCCCTCTACGGCGACGAGGACCAGGCGGTGATCCTCACGTACGCGTGGGACCGCCTCCTCATCGACCCGGTACCGGGCCCCCGAGGACCGGACAACTTCACCGGCCTCGAACAGCTCACCCCCGCAGTCTGGACAGTGCCGGCGGACGCCCGCCCGATCGCTCCAGCAGGCTCCACACTCCCCCGTCTCGCGGCAGAGCTCCCGCACACCTTCGCCCTGATCGACCCGCACCACGGCGCCGAGGGCATCACGCGCCAACTCGAAGAGCTGATCGGCCACTTGTCTCCGGAGTCGATCGATCTGCTCGACGTGGGGGGCGACATCCTTGCGCGAGGCGACGAACCGACCCTGAAGAGCCCTCTCGCGGACGCCCTCACGCTTGCCGCGTGCTGCCAGGTGAACGCGCCCATCCGGCTGCTGGTCGCAGGCCCCGGTCTGGACGGCGAACTACCGCTCGACGACTTGCGCGGAATGCTCGGCCCCCTCTTCCACACCTTCACAGCGAAGGATGTCGAGCCGATCAGCGCGGTCCTGGAGTGGCACCCGTCCGAGGCCACCGGCATGCTTGCAGCCACCGCCCGAGGCGTACGAGGGACCTGCGAAGTCCGGGACGCGGGACTACCCGTCGCACTCACCGACGAAGGCCCCACCGTCCACGTGGTCGACCTGGACGAGGCTGTCAGTCGCAACCAGCTGGCCCGCGCCATCATGGCGACCGAGACTCTGGACGAGGTCGAGGCCCACAGCCGGGAAGTCTGCGGCTACTCGGAAATCGACTACGAGCGCAACAAGGCCGCATGGCTCAAGGACCAGCCGCCCGCGGACCTGGTCCCACAGACCGTGCTGGCCCAACTCGACCAGTTCGAGGGCGAAGCCCGGCGCCGCGGAGTCACCCACACAACATTCCGCCACCTCACAGAGGCTTTGAAACTCAACGGCTCCCAGCGCGAGGATCTCCGCCAGCTCCTCATCAGCAGCCGCTCTGAGCAGTACACCGCTCCGCTATGGGGCATTCCTGCCACAATACGTCACCGTCAGTACCCTGTGTCTTCTGGCCCGTCCGGCGGGTGAGCCGGAGACGGCGCTTGTAAATCCTGGCGAGTACATCGGCGGAGGATGGCTCATCCCAGACGGTGCCCACGCCGCCAGACAGCAAGGCGTCGCGGGCTCGCATCATCGTTTCGGAGCCCGCCCAGGAGGAGTGCGGCCAACTGCTCCTTCTCCATGCGTCGCCCTCCGGTGTGGACTGGTCGCTGACATCCAATCCTGACACCAACGAGGCCGGACGACGGCGCACGCCGACGCACCGGATCAACCACAGTGACAGCAGGTTGCGCGGCCCGGACGTTTCCTTGATCGAACTCCTAAAGCGGGTGTCAGAGCTTCTCTCGCTGTCACGGCATCACATGCAAGTCGGTCCGAGGGCTACCGAGTCTTGAACTCGACCTTCCCGGTGCCCATTCGGAAGTTCCCATTCGAGTACAGCGTCGGTCGTTCCTCGACATGGTTTCCGCTGTACTTCTCAACCTGTCGGATCTGGGCGCCGCCGGGCGCGGTGAAGTCGATCAAGGCGATGGCGACCCAATAGGACAAGTTGCGATTGTTGAACAGTGGCACCGTCACTGTGGAGCCCCGCCCGTCAGTGACTACCACCCGAGCACCGTACGACTTGAACGATCCGGTCCCGTTCTCCACTGCGCTATAAGCGCAGAGAAGGACGTATCCCTGGAGGTCTGGACGACGGATGGTGATCGTCTCGCGACCCGGAACCTTAGAGTCCCCATCCAAAGCGATATAGGGCGGCACGACAGTCGATCCGAGCTGCCGGTAATAGACGACCTGATCCGACTTGTTCGGACGCTTGCCCGGTAGCGTGACCGCATCTCCAGGGACATAGAGGGCGTACAGGTCGAGGTCAGCGCCGGCCTGTCTCCGGGCCGCGCTCCCACCGTTCCACTCAAGTGAGGCTGTCACGATGAGGCTCGGGTCATCCTTGCGCATGTTGATGGTCGCTTGTCCGGCCTTGGTCAGGGCGACTTTGCCCAGCGGGACGAGGGGACGAGTCGGCGTCATGGGCGGGGCTGGCTGGACGTGTTGGCGCTGTGCGGGCGGTATAGCGGGGACTTGCCCTGCGCTGGGTCCTGGGTCATCTACAACGATGCCGAAGTCTGAGGCTAGGCCAGCCAGCCCTGTGTCCCATCCTTGACCCACGGCTCTTGCCTTCCACCCGCTCGCCCGCCGGTAGAGCTCGATGAGAATGGCCACCGTCTCCCGGTGCACGAGCGGCGGCGGCTCGAATGTAATCCGCGCACTTCCGCACTCAACGACCGCTTGGGGGGTATTGCTCGCGTCGAAGTGAGTTGCCGTCAGCTCAGGGTCAACGCTGGCCACAACGACGATGCGGTCTACTGCCGCGGGGATCGCGGCCAGGTCCGCGACAATCGTCTGCCCGCGCAATTCGACCTTGTCCTGTGACGCGTGGTTGTAGAAGACCAAATCGTCATCGCTCCGCACCTTGCCGTCCCGGCCTAGGAGGACGGCAGACACGTCGATGCCTGTAGTCAGGGAGTTGAGGGCGACGCGGCACACCGCCGCGGGCAAGACGGCGTTACCGCCCTTGGTAAGAGTCATGGTCATGTGTGGCCTCTCACGGTGGTTCGTACATACTGGTCCCCTGAGGCGATCCATGTAGAGCGAACGCTGATCTCGCGTGGTAAGCACGTCGATGACGATCATGTTCTGAGATGCCACGACGCGCGGCCTGCAGGGCTGTCCCCCGTCTCAGTTTCCGTCTCATTCAAACCCGTTCGCGGTCGTTCAGACGAGACCATGAGTCACCCCCACACCAGCGGCCAGCCGCCCATGAACCCGGGTGAACTCCCCGGCACACAACCCGTCACCCCACCACCACAGTTGGAAAGCGTGTTGGGGGCAACCCCTCACGAGTTCGAATCTCGTATCCTCCGCCAGTGCCTCACCGGGCACGATGTCGAAGGGCCCCACCGTTCGCGGTGGGGCCCTTCGACGGTTCTCAGCCCTCGTTGTCCTGGTTTTTGTCCACGGCGGGTGTCTCCGGGGATCCCCGGATGGCTTCGGTGATCTTCCGGGTGACGTCCCTGAGCATGGCGTCCGGTACGTGGAGGTACCGGGCCCGCAGTCCACAGGTCGGGACTGTCCACGGGCTGTGTGGTCCTGCGCCTGCTCTCCCTGTCGATGGGATTCAGGACCGGGCGGAGTGTGATGTGTTGGACGTGGATCTCCAGGAGTCGCGTGACGGCGGCGCGGCCGATGGTGTGCCGGCCGTGGCCCCGGGGCCGCCCAGGGACTGCCAGGACGACGCAGTTTTCGGTAATCGGTATGGCACGTCGGGAAGAGCGATAGAACTTGGCTCCGCACCTTCGGGGGCGATCGTCTGGCTGCGTCCGACTTCGGGGGATCTCGATGACCAAATGGCGGGTCGCGCTCTGGCCTCTGGCGATCTTCAGCTCCGGGTATGTCGCCCTGCTGCTCTTCTGGAGCTTCGGGGATCATCCCTCAGGGCTTCCCGGCCTCTTTGTCTTCCGGAGTGCCACTTGGGGTGACGGGCTGCTCCTCCCCCTGCTGGCGCTCTGCCTGCGGGTGCTGACCCTGCGACTGCGAGCGGCCGAACCGACGCCACCGAGCAGGCGCGGAACAATCGCCGTCGTGGCCCTGGCGGGCGCCGCCCTCGGCTGCGCGGTGGTCCTGACCTGGTTCCTGGACGACCATCCGGAACTCAACTGGACGAATCCCAGGCCTCATTACTTCAACGCGGCGGGGAAGTACCACGCAGCCTTCCTCGTCCTCGCCAGTGCCGCCTTCGCTGGCTTGGGCGCTGACCTCGCAGTGCACCTGCGCCGCGCGGGGACGGCGGCCGTCAAAAGAACGCTGACCTCGTCCTGGGCGTGCGTGGCGCTGGCTTGCATGGCCGCGTACGGATACTTGGGGGTCCTGGACAGCACGAGAGGAAAGGCGACTGCCGGGAGCACGGTCTCACTGACGGCGATGGCGATCGCCGCGGCTGTCGTCGTCGCCGCGATGTTCCTCTTCCGGGACGGGCAGGGGACGGCGTACGTCAACACGCTCGTCGTCGCGTTGGTTCTCACCGTCTTCACGGTGACCTTCGCCCTCGCCCATCCGCATATGAGCGCCCTCACCTATGCCGCGCTGGTGAGCGCCGTCCTCTCGGGACTGGGGCTGACCGCGACGACGGAGCCCGGCAGTCACGTCTCCGCGGTGGAGTCTCTGGGGGTGTGCGGCCTCTTCGGTGCCACGACGGTGTACGTCTCCACCGCACACTCGGACAAGCTCTGGATGGCGGTCGCGGCCGCCTTCCCCGCGACGGCCGGCGCCGTCGCCTTGCGCTGGCTCCGGGCGAACGTCGCCCACATGCCCCGCCAGTCACCGGTGACCGGGGAATACGGAATGGCTGCCGGCATCTCCACGTGCCTGCTCCTGTCGTCCATGTTCGCCGCCTGGATCAGCGAGCGGGCGGGGGACGAATACATCACCGGTGGATTCATTCTCACGGTCGTCGGGGCGGTACTGGGCGGCGTCTTCTTCCAGTACTTCAAGTCCGACTTCACCAAACTCATGCAGATCGAAGGCGATCCGACAGGCCGGTCCGAGGGGCAGCAGGCGAGCCCGGCCCAGTCACAGACCGCGCGGAGAGTGTGGATCAGGCTCGCCAGTTACAGCCTCGCCGCATTCGCCGCCATGCTCGTGCTCTCCATTTCTCTGGCTCCGTCGCTGGGATGGCGCCCGGGCGGCGCGGGGCTCCGGTGGACTGTGGTGTTCAGTGCCGTGGGAATCGCGGTCCTGGTGGCGGCGCTGATCGCCAAGGCCCTGTCCACCGCCTCCGAGCCGCATCAGGACTGGGAGCACAGAGAAGCACCACCGAGGACGGACACACCGGCTTGGGTATGCGCCGTCGGCGGCACACTCGTGTCGGTCGTAGCGGGTGCCGCCGTCGCACACGAGGGAGCGTTCAACGGCCTGGCGGCGGTGCAGGCCGTCATGATCGCGCTGTTCGCGACGGAGGGCATTCTGGGCAACGGGGTCTGGCTGCATGTCGGCAGGACGACGCCCGCCTCCAGGTCCGCCGCGGCAGCCGTCGCCCTCGCCGTGGGGTTGACCACCTACTGGTCCTTGACCGGCCTGATCCGGCCGGGCGGTCGCACCGCCCATCTGGGGCAGTCACTGTCCGCGTGGCTGTGCTGCGCCGTCCTGGTCTTCGTCCTCGTCGTATCCACCACCTCGGCGGTGTACGTGGCCGGCGGGCGGGCGTACTGGACGGACTATCCACCGGCCAACAACGTGATGCAGGACGCCTTCCTGCTGTGTGTCCTCTGGCTCACTCTCGGCTGGCTTCCGCAGACCGTCCTCACGCACATACCGGCATCGGCGACCGAGCGGTGGGCGGCCGTGGGCACCCTCCTCGCCGGCTTCATGCTTACCTTCTGCCCTCCCTTCCTGTGGACGCTGGAGAACAACGACACCCATGTCTGCAGGCAACGTCTACGGCGCGGGGCCGACGAACCTCCCTGGCCGACCTTCTCCGACTCCTCCTTCACCCGAATCGCCCACCTTCAGCGACGGATATCTCATTTCTCCACGTCTGTGACATCGCACGAGCACGGCGTGGACGATCAGGAGCCGAACGCCAACGTCTTCCTGGTGAGGCTCAGCGGGCACACCGCCGCCCAGAACTCGATCGCACTGCTGCTCGCGATCGTCTCCCTGGTCGGAGCCGTAGGGATGACAGCCGGTTTCACGGGTGAGAGCGAACGCGAATGAGCAGCGACGCCTCTCGGCCCGGAGCGCGGCCCCAGCCGCGCTCCGGGCCGAGGAATACGCTCCTGTGGCCGAGACGGCCGAGGTCACGGCACGCCTCGAAAGGCCTGATCTCGGCGGGCCACCGCTCCCGTTCCCACTCCGCGCGACACCAGCACGAAGGACAGCGACCGGATCGCTGCCACGCCCGCGGCGAATGAGGGCCGGCGTCGCGCTCTGGCTATCACCCCGGCTGCGGGCCACGGCGGACGACCGTGCCTACGATCGCGCCGGGCAGGTCCAGGAAGCCCTCACCAAGCAGGGGAAACACCGAAGCGCCGCCGGAGCAGTCGATCTGGCCGTCGCCGCGACCGCTGAGCTGCAGGGGCTCACCCTGCTCCATCGCGACCGCGACTTCGAGTGCATCGCCGCGGTGACCGGGCAAGCCCTCCAGTGGTACGGCCCGGAGCACGGCAAGCAGGCCGGCGGTGGTTGGGCAGTTCTGCTTGCGTTCACTGCCGTGCATCATCGTTCAGAAGCCCCACCCGACGTTGTGCCCTTCGTCGTTGTCCCGTCTCAGGAGGGATCGGATGACCGAGCAATTGGTTGTCGACTTCTGGTTCGACCCCGTGTGCCCGTACACATGGATCTCCTCGCGGTGGGTGGTGGAGGTCACCAAGGTGCGGCCGGTGACCGTGCGCTGGCGGGTGATGAGTCTGTCGGTGCTCAACGAGCACCGGGACGACAACCCCGAGGGCGAGTGGGGGGACTACATGTGGGCTCCGGTGCGGGTGTGTGCCGCCGTGGAGGAGCGGTTCGGTCAGCAGGCGCTCGGTGATCTCTTCACTGCGATGGGCACCCGATTCCATCTCCGGGGCGGCTGGGGGAACCTGTCGGCGGCGCTTGCTGATGCCGGACTGCCGGAGGGGATCGCCGAGGTCGCCGAGTCCACCGCGTACGACGACGCGATCCGCTCCTCGCACGCGCGGGCCGTCGCCCTCGCCGGCGACGACATCGGCACCCCGGTGCTGTCGGTCGCCGGGCCCGGTGGCGAACGGGTCGGCTTCTTCGGCCCGGTCGTCTCCCCCGCGCCCACCGGAGAGACCGCCGGACGGTTGTGGGACGGCTTTCTGCTGCTGGCCACCGTTCCCGGCTTCTACGAGGTCAAGCGGACCCGTACCGAAGAGCCCCGGTACGACATGGGCGGCTGACACGGCGCGTCCGGCGGGAGCTCGCGTCCCAAGGCCGACGCCGACCACGAGCCTCCCCGGTCATCCGGCCCTTGGCCGCCGGGGCGTAAGCGTCGTCCCTCTGGAGAGCTACGCGTGAGTGACCCCTGTGGGGTGACGACCCAGGGCCGTCGGATCCGTAGCGTTTGAGTTGTCGCCCGAGTCACCGCACAGGCCACGGCCCACTCGTAGGGAAGGGATCGGGGTACTTCGGCCCGGACAGCAGCACTCAACGAAGGACCACGAAGGACCAGATCACCAAGATCCTGTCCTTCGTGGGCTGACAGCCTCACCTTTGACTGTCGCGGGAGGGGCCTCCCCCGCTGTCGTACGGCGGTTATTTCGGGTCGCTGTTGAACTTCGCGGTCGACCAGAAGTAGCCGAGCACCGCGAGCCCCACGCACCAGGCGAGGGCGAGCCAGCCGTTGTGGCCGATCTCGGTGCCGAGCAGCAGGCCCCGCAGGGTTTCGATGGCCGGTGTGAAGGGCTGGTACTCGGCGATCGGCTGGAACCAGCCCGGCATCGCGTCGACCGGGACGAACGCGCTGGAGATGAACGGCAGGAAGATCAACGGCATGGCATTGTTGCTGGCCGCCTCTGGGTTCGGGCTGATCAGGCCCATGCCGACCGCGATCCAGGTGAGTGCCAGGGCGAAGAGCACGAGCAGTCCGAACGCCGCCAGCCACTCTACGACGGTCGCGTCCGTGGACCGGAAGCCGATGGCCACCGCGACGGCGCCGACGAGGAGCACGCTCATCATGCACTGCAGCACGCTGCCGACGACGTGTCCGATGAGCACGGACGGGCGGTGGATCGCCATCGTGCGGAAGCGGGCGATGATGCCCTCCGTCATATCCATGGAGACGGACACCGCGGTGCCGATCGTGGTGCCGCCGATGGTCATCAGCAGCAGGCCCGGCACGAGATACGCGACGTATGCCGACCGGTCCGGACCGCCGTCGCCACCGATGCCCGCGCTCATCACGTCGCCGAAGATGTAGACGAACAGCAGTAGCAGCACGACTGGCGTGAGCAGCAGGTTCAGGGTGAGGGACGGGTAGCGCCGCACGTGCAGGAGGTTGCGGCGCAGCATCGTGGACGAGTCGCGTACGGCGAGGGCGAGGGAGCTCATCGGACGTCCTCCTTGGGCTGAGTGAGCTGGGCGGCGGGCTGCGCGGCGGGTTGGCTGGGCTGGCTGGGCACCTTGGTGCTGCCGGTCAGGGCGAAGAACACGTCGTCCAGGTCAGGGGTGTGCACGGTCAGTTCGTCGGCCTCGATGCCGGCCGCGTCCAGCCAGTCGAGGATCGAGCGGAGTTCGCGTTGGCTGCCGTCGCTGGGGATCTGCAGCGACAGGGCCTCGTCGTCGCGGGTCGCCTCGCGCAGGGCGAGGGCGGCCGTCTGGTACGCACCCGGGTCGGAGAACCTCAACCGCACATGCCCGCCGGGGATCAGGCGTTTCAGCTCCTCGGCGGTGCCTTCGGCGGCGATCTGGCCGTCGTTCAACACGGCGATGCGGTCGGCGAGTTCGTCGGCCTCTTCCAGGTACTGGGTGGTGAGGAAGACCGTCACCCCGCCCGTGACCAGCTCCCGGATGATGCCCCACATGTTGTGGCGGGAGCGCGGGTCGAGGCCGGTGGTGGGTTCGTCGAGGAAGATGATCCGCGGGTTGCCGACCAGGGTCATGGCGATGTCCAGGCGGCGTTTCATGCCGCCGGAGTAGGTGGAGGCCGGCTTCTTCGCCGCGTCCACCAGGTCGAAGCGTGCCAGGAGTTCGGCGGTGACCCGGCGGCCCTCCTGCTTGGAGAGGTGGTGCAGGTCCGCCATGAGGAGCATGTTCTCCTCGCCGGTGATCAGGCCGTCCACGGCGGAGAACTGGCCGGTGACGCCGATCGCCGCCCGCACCCCGTCCGGTGACGTGGTGACGTCGTGGCCCGCAACCTGGGCCTGCCCGCCGTCGGCGGAGATGAGGGTGGAGAGGATTTTCACGGCGGTGGTCTTGCCGGCGCCGTTCGGGCCGAGCAGGGCGAACACGGATCCGGCCGGGATGCGCAGATCGATGCCGTCGAGGACGGTCTTGTCGCCGTACGACTTGCGCAGACCGACGGTGGAGACGGCGGGCGGCGACGGATGACCGTCCCGTCGATTGGACGTGGGCATGACAGATGAAGGCATGGAGCCCTCCTGTTAGAAGGCCGAAGGGGCTGAGGGATCGGAAGAGGTGAGGCTGGGGCGAGGAGAGAGGAGAGGAGAGGAGACGCGATGCGAGAGCGCTCAGGTCCTGGCGCGGAGGACGTCGATGTTTCCCCAGTTGGACCGTGCGCGGACCTTGACCGTCTCCTCGGTCTGCTCCGGGGCCTCCGACGTGGCGAGCGTGTTGCGTACGTGCCCGCGGTTGGAGCTGACGTCGAGCCAGGCGGCGGTGCCCTCGCGGATGCCGACCTCGATGGCGCCGTTGGAGGTCTCCAACTGGACGGTGCCGCGGACGACTTCGGCGACGCGAAGTGAGCCGTTGGTCGCGGTGCCGGTGACCGACGCCTCGGCGCGCGCGACGTCGATGGCGCCGTTGGCACCGCTCATCCGCAGCTCGCCGGTCACGGTACCGACGGTCGTGGTGCCGTGCGAGTTCTTCAGGACGGCGGGGCCGTCGACGGTGCCGACGCGCACGTTGCCGCTGCTGCTGGTGATCTCGGCCCTGCCCTCGACCCGGTCCACGGTGATCGTGCCGTGCGACACGGTCAGCTGCAGTGGGCCGGTCTCGCCGAAACGGGCGTCGCCGGTCGAGGTCTTCATGTGGAGCTCACCGAGCCGGCCTTCGCCGAACGCCTGGACCCAGGAGCCGGTGATGTCGACGCGCGAGCCTGCCGGCAGGCCGACCGTCACGTCGACGGCGCCGGAGGGCCCGATGAGGTAGCGCTCCTTCGTCCTGATCGTCAGGACACCGCCGGCGTACGTGACCTCGGTCTGCTCGGCGGCCCGCACGTCCTTGTCCCTCTTGGGGGTGGCGGGACGCACCTCGACGACCGTGTCGAGGCGGTCGCCCGCGGTGAAGTGGATGGAACCGGCTCCCACGTGCGCCGTGACCGAGATCGGTTCGGGAGTTTCGAAAGAAGGCATGGCTGTCCCGTCCTCGTGAGTCCTTGGGCCGTCCCCGCTGGTGGGACGTGGTGTAGGTGGAGTGGTACGGGTGAAGTGGTACGGGTGAAGTGGCGCGGGCGCGGCTAGCGCACCCAGCCCGTGATGCTCTGGCCGGTGGTCTGGGTCCTCTCCGTCGTACGTGGCCGGGCGCCGCCGTCGACCGCCGCCGACACGGCGCGCACCAGCCACGCGTTGACCGACAGGCCCTCGCGGGTCGCGGCCTCCTCGGCCCGGGCCTTGAGGTGAGCCGGCATACGCAGGTTGACGCGGGCGGTGCCGCTCTCGTCACCGTCGGCCGGGGCCGGGGCCCTGAACGGTTCGACGGGCTCGGCCGGCTCCACGGAGGCGCCGCCGTCGGTGGGCGGCGGTGTCACCACGAAGTCGGGGTCGAGTCCGCGCAGCCGTACGTCGACCGAGCCGGGGGCGAGTTCACGGGTGATCTCGTCCGTCGCGGCGGAGAGCACGTTGAGCATGACCAGCCGGGTCGCCGACTCCAGCGGAGCCGTCAGCCTCTCCGCCAGCTCGCGGGCTTCGTCGCCGCCGGCTTCGGCGGCCACCGCAAGTTCGCGGCGGAGGCTGTCGACATACGGGGTGAGGTCCATGACGCCATGATGGCACCACAATGGCGCCACACGCAAGCCGCAAGGTGACATCACAGCGCTGATCGTCGACGAAACCGCTCTGAACTGCAGAAACGCACTGGCACCTGACTGGGCGATTGTGGTGCCATGTGCAGCCTTGCGCGTCGGGGGGCGGAGAATGGCACAGGGAGGCACCAGATGGCACCACTCGGCGCCGCCTTGCGCCACCCATGCCGCCAACGCCACCAACGCCGCCCGGCGCCAAGCCGTGCCACCCGACGCCATGTGCCCCTCCACAGCCCCTGAACTGCGAGAAAACGGACATCCATCGCATGCGGATCAAGGGTCGTGTCATGCTCAGATCTCCGTTCCCATCCCTGTCCCTGCCCCTGCCCCTGCCCCTGTCCCTGTCCCTGTCCCTGTCCCTGTCCCTGTCCCCGATCCTGTTCTCCTCTTCTCCTGCTTCCTGTCCCAAGGACCGCCCGTGACCAAGGCTCTACCCGGCCCGCCACAGGACGCCCGGGCCGCGCAGACGTCACCGACACACCCACCGACACGCCCACCGATACGAATACCGGCGCAGACGCGGGAGCAAGTGCCGGTACCCACGCGGGCCTCGCCCGGGTCCGCGATACCCGGGCCGGTCGCGCTCCCTCCGCGTGACCGGCGCCCCCGCCGAACCGGCCCGGCCGGCCGGTACGACCCGTATCTCCTCGCGGTCGCCCTCTTCACCGCCTACGCGGCTCTCTCCCTCGCCCGCTACCGGCACCTGGCCACCCGTTCCTGGGACCTCGGCATCTTCGAGCAGGCCGTTCGCGCGTACGCGCACCTCCAGGCGCCCGTCGTCGATCTGAAGGGGCCCGGGACCAATGCCCTGGGCGACCACTTCAGCCCGGTCACCGCTCTCCTCGCCCCCGTCTACCGGGTCTTCCCCTCCCCGGTCACCCTGCTCGTCGCACAGGCCGCGCTGTTCGCACTGTCGGCCGTACCGGTGACCCGTGCGGCGGCCGGACTGCTGGGGCGTCCGCGCGGGCTGGCGATCGGCGTCGCGTACGGCCTGTCGTGGGGCATCCAGCGTGCCGTCGACTTCGACTTCCACGAGATCTGCTTCGCCGTGCCCCTGATCGCCTTCAGCCTGGAGGCGATCCTGGCCCGGCGGTGGCGCGCGGCGCTGCTGTGGGCGCTGCCGCTCGTGCTGGTCAAGGAGGACCTCGGGGTGACGGTGGCGGCCATCGCCCTCGTCGTCGCCCTGCGGTGCCGCCGCGACTCCCGGCGCACGGTCCTGTACGCCCTCGCCGTGGCGGCCCTGGGCATCGCCGCCACCCTGGTCGTACTCGTCGTCGTCATCCCGGCCTTCAACACGACCGGCGGGTACGACTACTGGACCAAGGTCGACGGCGGCCCGACCTTCCTCGACGGTACGGACACCAAACTCCGCACCCTCGCCTGGCTGTTGGTGCCGACCACCGGGCTGCTGGCGCTGCGCTCCCCGCTGTCCGTCGTCGCGCTGCCCACGCTCGGGTGGCGGTTCCTCTCCTCCGACGACCACTACTGGGGGACCGACTGGCACTACAGCGCGGTCCTGATGCCCGTCCTGGCACTCGCCCTCGTCGACGCCCTCGCCGGTGCCCGGTACAGCCCGCGGCCCTGGCTGCGTTCGTACGCGCACCAGCTGCCGACGGCCCTCGCCGCGGCCGCGCTCGCGCTCACGACCACGCTCCCGCTGTCCGTGCTGACCGAGCCCGCCGCCTACCGCAAGCCGGCGCGCGTCACCGCGGCCGAGCGCCTTCTGGACCGGATCCCGGACGGCGCGACCGTCGAGGCCGACATCCGCCCCAGCAGCCGCCTCACCTCACGCTGCCGAGTCCTGTGGGTGGGCGACACCCGCGGCATCACCCCCGACTACATCGCCCTGCACAACCCCGACGACCGGATCCGCGACATCGAGGCACGCGCGCTCCGGCTCCACCCCGACGCCAGTTACTCGCTCGTCGGCACCGTCGAGGGATACGTCGTCCTCAAGCTCGACCCGTGATCGTGCCTTCCCCCGGCTGTTCCTACTCCCCCGGTTCCTCCGAGGAGCCCAGCACCGCGATCGTGCCCTGCGCCACGGCGCACAGGCTCTCGGTGCCCTCGTCGTCCACGGTGGACAGGTCGCAACGGCAGACGACGCGGGTGCGGCCGGCCCGGACGACCCGTGCGTGGGCCCGCAGCAGTACGCCCTCGGCCGGGCGCAGATAGTCGATGGTGAAGCCGGCGGTGATCAGCCGGGAGTGGGTGGCGGCGCCCGCGGCGAAGGTCAGCGCGTTGTCGGCGGCGTAACCGAGCACCCCGCCGTGCAGGAAGCCGTACTGCTGGCGCAGGTCGTCGCGGACGTCCAGCTCAAGCGTCGCCTCGCCGTCCCCGAAGGACACCAGACGGGCACCGACCAGGTTGCTGAAGGGCTGGGCCGCCAGCACCTTCTGGGCAGCCGCCAGATCCGGGATGTCACTCACACCGCACCCCACTTCACTTCACGTCACTTCACTAGTGAAGTGAGAATCCCGCGCACCCGCCTGATCTGTCAAGATCGCCCCATGTCCGAGACCGGCCCCGACCCCGGGGACACCCCCGAGCCCGACCAGCGCCTCTTCTTCCATCTCCAGCGAGCGGCCCACCAGTTGCGTACGACCGCGGACCGGCGCTGTCTGGCCGCCGCCGGGGTCACCACGGCGCAGCTCGGCGCGCTGTTCGCCGTGCGCGAGCAACCCGGCATCACTCAGCGGGAGTTGGCCCGCACTCTGGGGCTGCGCGAGTCCGCCGTCACCGCGCTCGTCACCCGGCTCACCACGGCCGGTCTCGTCACCAAGCAGGCGCACCCGCGCGAACACCGGGCAGTGACACTGGAGTTGACGTCCGAGGGGGCCGACGCGCTGCGCGCTGCCCAGCCCGAGATCGACCGGTTCAACGGCGAGGTGCGGGCCCTGCTCGGCGAGGACGAGTTCGTACGTACCTCCGCGGCCCTCCGCCGACTCGCGCGCTGGGAGTCCTGACCGGTGCCGCCCTGCCGGACGGGTGTCAGCGGAGGATCTTCACCCGGCGGGTCTCCGACACCTGGTCGATGTCCGACGTGCGGATGGTGACCTTCATCGTCCAGGTGCCCGGGATGGGGAGGTTGAGGGACGAGGTGCCCCAGTAGCCGCCCTTGTCGGTGAGGCCGGCGTCGATGGGGCCGATCTTCTGGGACGCGAGGGTGAAGGAGAGGCGGATCTCGGGGACCGTGGCGATGCCTCCGTCGGGGCCGATGACGACGGCCTCGACCGTGTTCTCGCCGACGCGGCCCGGTTCCAGGATGATCTGGACCTTCCCGTGGCCGCCCGGGGTGCCGACGTCGAACGGGATCAGCGTGGTCGACGCGGTCCGCTGATCGGCCACCGCGGTCTTCTCGGCCGCCGCCGTCTCGATCTCGGCGCGCCCCGGCTGCGTACCGGTGAGAACCGTCGTGATGACCAGCACGACCACACCCACGACGACCTCGGCCAGGACCGAGCGGCGCAGGGCACCGCGGCGGGCGCTGGGCAAAGAGGTCGGCTCGGACTCGTTTTCGGGCGCCTCTTCGGACCCGTCTCCGGTGGCCGCCGACGAGGACTCCCCCGTGTCCCGGCCCGAGCTGTCGGCCCCGGGGCCGGAGTCCGCACCCCCGGCCACAGCCCCGGCCGCCCCCTCGGCCGCACCGCCGCCCGCGCGCGCCCCCACCGTCTCAAGGACCGGCACCCTCAACGGTTCCTCCGTGTCCGTCAGCCGGCCAGTCCAGCGGCGCGAGAAACCCGCCGCCGCGAGCAGCAGGACCACCGCGCACACCTTGGCGACCAGGATCTGCCCGTACGACGTGTCGAACATCGCGTCCCACGAGCCGAGCCCCCGCCAGGACTGGTAGACGCCGGTCAGCACGAGCACGCCGACCGAGGCGAACGCCAGGCGCGAGAAAACGGTCACGGAGGCCGCCGGGAGCAGCGCCTCCGAGCGGTGGAGCGTGGTGAGGAGCGCCGCGAGGCCGCCCAGCCAGACCGCCATCGCCAGCAGGTGCAGTACGGAGGAGGTCATCGCCAGGGGGACCTGGATCCCGGCGGAGGCGTGCTCGGCGGCGGCCCACGTGACCGCCAGACCGACGGCGAGAAGCCCGCCGACCGCGAGCACGACCGGCTTCGGCCGCATCTGTTCCTGCTCCGGGCCCTCCGATTCCGCCGCTGCGCCCCGGCCGAGCCGTACGAGGAAGACCGCCGCCCCGGCCAGCAGCGCGAGGCGGGCCAGCAGGGCCCAGCCCGGCCTGCTGGTCAGGGTGTTCTCGATGAGTTCGGGGTCCAGGAGGGTGGAGGGGCCGGTGCCGCGCTCGTACGGGCCGCGTATCAGGAGGAGCGCGGCCGTGGAGGCGACGAGGACCCACCAGCCGGCCCGGACGAGTCCGCGCAGGGGCTCGGCGGAGGGCGGGCGGCAGGCCAGGACGAAGGTGACCGCGCCGATGAGCAGGGCGACGGCGGCGTACGCGGCGTAGCGGGCGATGTCGTAGAGCGCGCCCGAGGCGGGGTTCACGGCCGGCTCGGCGGAGACGGACGCCGTGGTCTCGGACGGTTTGCCGATGGAGAAGGTGAAGGCGCCGGAGATGGGGTGGCTGTCCGCCGAGACCACCCGCCAGGCCACGGTGTACGTGCCGTCGGCCAGGCCGTCGCCGAGCGGCACGCGGACGGTGTTGGACCGGCCGGACTCGTGCTCGGTGTCGCCCGCGTTGACCCGGCGGTTCTCGGGGCTGAGGACGCGCAGCGAGTCGTCGGTGATGCCGACCGCCTCGGTGAAGGTCATGGTGACCTGCTTCGGCGCGGACTTGAGGACGGTTCCCTCGCCGGGGGTCGTCTCGCGCACGGCCGAGTGGGCGGACACCGGGCCCGCGCCGCCCAGCAGGAACAGCGTGCCCAGCAGCACGACGAGGGCCGCTGCCCGGCGTGGCGCCGACACCCGTAGTAGCCGTAGCACTCGGTGTATGCGGCGCACTCGGCCCACGTCGCCTCTCCCTACCGCTCGTCCCACTCGTCCTGCTCGTCCCGCTCGCACCGCACGTCCAGCTACCGCTGTGTCTGCGGCCGCGGCCTCGGCCTCGGCCTCGGTGGGAGTACGGATGTACGCGACACCTTGTTCACCACGTCGGCCGCGCCGACACCCCGCCGTCCACGACCAGGTCGTGCCCGGTGATCCAGGAGGCCATCGGCGAGGCGAGGAAGACACAGGCGTCGCCCACGTCCTCGGGACGCCCCAGCCTCCCGGTGGGGACCGCCTGTTGCCAACGCCGTACGCCGTCGGGCCACGCCTGAGCGAGGCCCGCGCGGTCGATCAGCCCCGGAGAGACGGTGTTCACGCGGATTCCGTAGGGACCGTACTCCAGGGCCGCGGAGCGCGCGTGCGCGACGACGGCCGCCTTGGACGCGCAGTAGTGGGCGTGGAGAGGGGCGGGGTGTGTGGCCTCGATGGACGCGATGTGCGTGATGCTGCCCACAGGCCCACCGGACGAGCCCCGCCGGCCGCCCGGGTCACTCGGGTCACTCGGATCGGCCTGCTCCCTCCCGTCGCGCATCGCCTTCACCGCCGCCTGCGTGCACGCGAACACGCTCGACAGGTTGGCGTCGACCACCGCCCGCCAGTCCCCCGCCGTCATCCCGGGCAGCTGCTGGACCGGCTGTACGCCCGCGTTGTTGACCAGGGCCGTCAGCGGGCCGCACCGGTCGACGGCCTCGCGCACCAGGCGGTGGCACTCGTCCTCGACGGTCAGATCGGCGCGCAGGGCGACCGCGTGTCCGCCCGAGTCCTCGATGAGGCCGACGACTTCACGGGCGGCCTCCTCGTTCGTACGGAAGTGGACGGCCACGGCCGCCCCCGCCGCGGCGAACCGCAGCGCGATGCCCCGGCCGATACCGCCCGACGCCCCGGTGACGAGGGCGACCTGCCCGTCGAGAAGCCCGCTGAGGTGTCCGCTGCCGCGTGCGCCGCCGTGTCCGTCGTCCGGGCCGCTCACGGGCGGCTCAGCGCGGCGATCAGCGCGGCCCGGTCCGGGTGGCGGGCGGTGAGTTCCGCCGCGTCCCCGTGCTCGTACCCCTCGTAGGTGAAACCGGGCGCCATCGTGCACCCGAAGAACGACCAGCCGGTGCCGGCGGCGACCCGCGCGCCCATCCAGGTGCGTGCGGGCACGGTGTACTGGAGGTGCTGGCCGCCGAGGACGTCGGAGCCGAGCAGGACCGTACGGGACGTGCCGTCGGGGGACAGGAGCAGCATCTCCAGCGGATCCCCCAGGTAGAAGTGCCAGGTCTCGTCGGCGGGGAGCCGGTGGAGTGCGGAGAAGTCACCGGGTTCCGCGGTCAGGAGGACCACTATCGCGGACCCCTCGGGGCGGCCGTCGGGCCGTTCGGGACCCGCCCAGGTACGGCGGAAGAGACCGCCCTCCTTGGGGATGGGCTCCAGCTTGTAGTGGGCGACCAGGGCTTCGGGAGTGATGTCATGGACCACCTGTCGACCATGCCCCAAAGGGAGTTGCCGATCCACCAACCGGATCCCGACGCGCGGAACACCGGACGCCCCGCCGAGCACCGCACCGAGACGCTCGTCGCCCGCCTCGCCCCTAATAGCCCGCTGCTTCCCTTGTCAGGAACGCCAGTTGGGCCTTCTTCGCGGGCAGGTGCACCTCCGGCAGGTCGATCTCCGGGAGCACGACCGGTGGACCGAGTACGAAGCCCTGGCGGGTCAGCCGGGCGATCGCCTTCTCGTTGCGGGGATCGGGTTCGACCACGACCCGGCGCCGGTCGAGGACGCCCAGCACGTACACGGTGAACGCGGTCAGCAGCGCCGAGCTGTACTCCGGCCGTTCGTCGCCCTCGCCCGCGGGCCCGATCAGCAGATGAACGCCGATGTCGCCCGGCTCCACCTCGTAGCACTCGCCGACCCGGTCGGCCGCGGGCTCGTACGTCTGGAAGAGCGCGGCCGGGCGGCCGTCCAGGACGGCCAGGTAGGCGTGGTGGGAGTCGAGGGAGTCGAGATGCCGGTACGTCTCCAGCACCTGCTCCCTGGCGAAGCCGCCCATGCCCCAGAAGCGGGCACGCTCGGCCGTCACCCAGGCGTGGAGCACGTCCAGGTCGGCGTCCGGGTCCACGCGCAGCACGCGGACCGTGCCGAGACCGTCGACGACCTGCACGTGGACGGCCTCCCGGCTCTCGGCGTACGGCTCGGACGTCATCGTTCTGTCCTCCATGTCCTGTCCTCCATGAGCTCGGTCCAGTCGGTCACGACGGGGACGAGATCTCCCCTGACCCACAAGGGGAGTTGATCGCGGTGGTGCGGTGAGTCCGGGACGCCCGAGGCACCGAACGGCACCACCCAGAGGCTGTTCTCGCGCCGCGCGACATCCCACACATAGCGGGCGGCGGGACCGCGAGCGGCCCGGTCGGTGAGCCCCGGCACGGCGGAGGTGCACAGCACGCAGTCGTGGTCGCCGGAGAGCCCGGGCTCCCGTTCGTCGTCCTCGTCGTCCTCGTCGTACGAGGGGTCCGGCAGCGCCCGCCAGGGAGCGAGGCGGTGGGTGTCCCCCCACGTGCCCTTCGGCGGGTCTCCGGCCACCTCCTCCACGGCCGCCCTGACGGCCTCGGCGCGGTCGATCCCGTACAACTCCTCGGCCCTGAGCAGGCTTTCGAGGGCGAAGGCCACACGCGGGACGAGAGCGAGCCAGGGGCGGAAGACCTCGGGGTGGAGCGGGGGTTCGGTGAGGCCGGCCAGGGCGGGGTGGGCCGCGAGGCGGCGTACGACCGCGCCCCGGACCGCCGCGTAGGTAGCCGCCCCTGTGCTGTCGGCGGTCATCCGGCGGTCCCAGTGAAGGAGCCGGTCGCGCAGGGCGGCGGCCTCGGGGGTGAGGTCGTCGAGGGCGGCGAGGTGGTCCAACAGCGGGGCCGCGGAGGCGAGATGGGTGTCCATGTGGAGGGCGGCCATGTCGGCGGCGGACCAGTCCCGCCGGGTGCCGAGGAGTGCGCGCAGCCGGGTGGCCCGGTGGGGCGGGGCGAACTCGACGCCGAGCGGGGTCGCCGGGCCGCGCTGGTTCGCCATCACCGCGATGCCGTCGTCGACCGTGCCGCGCGGCATGGGGGCGTACCAGCCGCGCCACTCGTGGCCGGGCTCCCAGGCGTTGACGATCCGCGTGCGGTTGTCCTCGCTCCGGACCGGGACCCGGCCCGCGACCCGGTGCAGCAGGCCGCCCTCGGTGTCGGCGGCCTGGACGACGTTGACGGGCTCGGCCCAGTCGTCGAACGCGCGGTCCACATCGGCGACCCGGCGGGCACGGAGGAGGGGGAGGAGAGAGGAGAAGCCGAGGTCCTCGCTGACGCGGGGCGGGTGCCAGATCCCGTCCGGGCCGAGGGCCTCCACCCGGCCGCCGTCTCCGACACCATCTCCAACGCGGCCTCCGTCTCCGGTCCGGCGGAGCCGTTCGCGGTACAGGTCCTGGTAGTCGGCCATCGCGTTGGTGATCGCCCAGGCGACCGTGCCCGTGTGGCCGAAGTGGGCGATGCCCGGGACGCCCGGTACGGCGAGGCCGACGACGTCGAACTCCGGGCAGGACAGGCGGATCTGCTGGTAGACGCCGGGGGCCTCGATGTAGCGGTGGGGGTCGCCGGCGATGACCGGCCCGCCGGTGGCGGTGCGCTCGCCGGTGACGAGCCAGCCGTTGCTGCCGGAGGTGCCGGGCCCGTCGGTGGCGAAGAGCGCGACCGCGTCCGGACCGAGGTGGCGTACGACCTCCTCGCGCCACAGCTTGGCCGGGAACCCGGCGAACAGGACGTGCGTGGCGAGCCAGACGCCGAGCGGGGTCCAGGGCTCCCAGTGGCCGGGGGCGAGGCCGACGGCCGTGAACTCGGGGGCGCGGCGGGCGCCTTCGGGCAGGCCCTGGTTGACCCCGTCGACGTACGCCCGGACCCAGGCGGCCGTCTCGGGGTCCCGTCTCTCCAGTGTGGTGAAGCAGCGTCTCGCCGTGTCGTCGAGCCGGGCCTGTCTCGCGAACCGGTCCCAGGCGAGGGCGTCCGCGCCGAGGAACGCGGCCGAGGTGCCGCGCGCCCGGTGCCGCTCGACCTCCAGCTGCCAGGCGCGGTCGTGGGCGGTGGCCAGACCCTGGGCGTGGGCGAGTTCACGCGCGTCGCCCGCGCGCAGATGTGGGACACCCCAGGCATCGCGGTAGATCTCGACGGTCACCCTGCATCTCCCATGTTAATTAGGTTAGGCTCACCTAAGTAAGGTGCGCCGGAATCGTACGCGAGGGGTGAAGAAGTCATGGGGCAGGGTCACGGCTGGGAGGGCGCGGTCCTCAAACTGTTCCGGGGCAAGGACTTCGTGTTCACGGTCACGGGTGCGGAGGACGTCACCGAGCACTACCGCCGGGTGCGTCTCACCGACGGCGGCATGCTCGCGGCGACCGGGGTGCACCCGACGATGTGGGTGCGGCTGTGGTTCGACAACGCGGGCAAGCCGCACCAGCGGGCGTACACACTCGTGGACCCCGATCCGGCCGCGGGGACGTTCGGCCTGGAGTTCGCGCTGCACGAGGGGTGCGCGAGCGAGTGGGCGCGGGCCGCGAAGCCCGGGGACACGATCGAGGCGACGGTCCAGGGCACGGGGTTCACGGACCCGGACCCGGCGCCCTCCCACGTGCTGGCGATCGGGGACACGGCCTCCCTCCCCGCGCTCAACTCCCTCCTCGGGGCGGTGGGTTCGGCGCCCACGACGATCTGGTTCGAGTCGGCGGAGGGCCTGGACGGCCTGCCGCTCCAGGCGGACCCCGACCGCCACGACGTCCGTACGGTCCCCCGGCTCGACCAGGGCGCGCACCTGGTCGCCCAGGTGAAGGAGGCCGTGCCGGAACTTCTGAAGGACGCGGCCGACCCGTACGTCTGGATCGCCTGCGACACGGCGACGACGCGGGCGCTGGCCGCCTACTTCCGCAAGGAGCTGGCGCTGCCGAAACAGCGGGTGAACGCGCTGGGGTACTGGCGCGCGGCCTGAGCGGCCACGCGCGATGATCGGAGCATGGACGCCACGCTTCACCTAGCCCAGCAGCCCGAGGCCGACGAACTGCTCGGCCGCAGCCCGCTCGCCGCGCTCGTCGGCATGCTCCTCGACCAGCAGGTTCCGATGGAGTGGGCCTTCGCGGGCCCGTACACGATCGCGCAACGCCTCGGTACGGACGATCTCGACGCGCACGAGATCGCGGCGCACGACCCCGAGGCCTTCGCGGCGCTGCTGTCCGAGAAGCCGGCCGTGCACCGCTACCCGGGCTCGATGGCGAAGCGGGTCCAGCAGCTGTGCCAGTACCTCGTGGAGCACTACGAAGGGGACGCGGCGAAGGTCTGGGAGGGCGTGAAGACCGGCGAGGAACTCCTCCGCCGTCTCAAGGAACTGCCCGGCTTCGGCGCCCAGAAGGCGCAGATCTTCCTCGCCCTGCTGGGCAAACAGCTCGGCGTACGCCCGAAGGGCTGGCGCGAGGCGGCCGGCGCGTACGGGGAGGACAAGTCCTTCCGCTCGGTCGCCGACATCACGGGGCCGGAGTCGCTGGTGAAGGTACGGGCGCACAAGCAGGAGATGAAGGCGGCGGCGAGAGCGGAGAAGGCGCCGAAGGCCTCCGGCAAGTAAGGGCCTCCGGCTCGTAGGAGCGGTCAGTCGGTCGGCCGTCCCGGGTGGCGGGGTGCCGGACGCCGGTCCGAGCATGGAGCATGGCCGAGGTACCGAGCGGAGCGCCCTGGGGGTCGGACAACGACGACCGGCGGGTCCACGCGGCCCGCGACCCGCACCGGCCGGAGAGGCCCGGCGGGCTCGGAGGGCTCGGTGGCCCCGGAGGACCCGGAGGCCCTGAGCATCCTCTCTTCCTCCTCACGCGCAACGCCTGGCAGGCCGTGCTGGCCGCCGGGATCGCGACGCTGGCGCTCGGCGTCATGATCCTGGTGTGGCCCGAGGCGACGCTGTTCGCGGCGGGAGTGCTGTTCGGGCTCTACCTGCTCTTCAGCGGCGTACTCCAACTGGTCTCCGCCTTCGGTACGCACGCGGCGACCTCCCTGCGGGTCATGGCCTTCATCAGCGGCGCCCTGTCGATCCTGCTCGGCCTGTTCTGCTTCCGCGGGGCGATGCAGTCGATCCTGCTGCTCGCGCTGTGGATCGGCATCGGGTGGCTGTTCCGGGGCGTGACACAGACCCTGGCCGCGGTGTCCGACCCGTCCGTCCCCGCGCGCGGCTGGCAGATCCTCCTCGGCGTCCTCAGCTTCCTCGCCGGCGTCGTCCTGATCGTCTCCCCGTTCGAGTCGGTCGCCGTCCTCACGGTGGTCGGCGGCTGCTGGCTCCTCGCCCTCGGCATCACGGAGACCATCACGGCGGCGCAATTGCGCAGACATGCGCGGTTCGCTCCGCGGGCGCCTTGAGGTGGGGCCGGGCTGTGGTCGGGTGCGGCCCGGTGGGGGCTTGTCACAGCCCCGCGCCCCTGGAAGCGGGGCCGCACCCCGGCTTCTGTCTTTTGGGGGCGCGGGGAACCGCGCGCTCAGCCCCCACCCACCCGCACCCGCACAGAACAGCCCGCCACAGGCACCCGCCTACGCCAAGAGGGCGGATCTCGGGACCCGGCCGATGAACCACCCACCCGTCCGGGGGACATGACCTCTCATGAGCCCCGACCGGTTCGCCCCGCGGCGCGGACGCCGGAACCGTCGGCCCATCTGGCCACGGTTCCTCATGGCGCTCGCGGCCCTGCTGTGCGCGACGTGCACGGTGAGCGCCGTGGGCGGCCACACCGGAACCCGCACCGCACCACCGGCCGCCGTCTCCACCGAGTCCGGTCTGGAACACCCCCACGACCTCCTGGACACCGCCCTGCGCCCACCGGCCCGCCAGGGCCACCGCCCCCTCGTACCCCAGCGCCCCGCACGACCCCCCGCCCCCGCACACCCGCGCCCGAGGCCCCACGCCCACCCCGCACCTCGGTCGTACGCCCCCGCCCCGCGCGCCCAGCGCTGCATGGTCCTCCGCTGCTGACGGTCCCGCTCCGGACCACTCACCTCCCCCCAGCAGCACGAGAGGACCCCTCATGTCGAAGGACCCGTACGCGATCCTGCGTGCCCTCGTACGCGCCGAATCCCTGCGCAACGCCCCGAAGCCGACGCCGACGCGTGACACGCACCAGGTCACCCCGGAACCCGCTCCGGAGCGGCAGTCCCCGCCGAAGGACCACGAGCGCGGCTGAGCCGCCCGCCCGGGGAGGCGGACCTGTACCGCCTCCCCGGGCCGAACCGAACCGGGCCACGCCCCGGCGCCGACTACCGCCTGCGCCGGGCCGTTCCGAAGATCGACCGGGTGATCTCACGGCCGATCTGAGTGCCCAGACTGCGGGCCAGGGACTTGAAGACCCCGCTGCCGACGACCTGCTCGACGACGGAGGAGTCCCGGTCGTCACCCTTCCGCCCACGGCCACGGCCCCCCGACGAAGCCGGCGCCGACTCCGAGGAAGAGCTGGAAGCCGAAGGAGCCGAAGGTGACGAGGAGGTCGGTGCGGAGGTCGGTGCGGACGCGGCCCCCGCCTCCCTCGCCGTCAGCTTCTCGTACGCCGACTCCCGGTCGACCGCCTCCGCGTAACGCCCGTACAGCGGCGACTCCTTGACCGCCCGGTCGAGGGCGGCCGGTTCGACGGGAGCCATCAGGGACTCCGGCGCCCGCAGCCGCGTCGCCGCGACCGGGGTCGGCGCGCCCTTCTCGCTGAGGACGGTGACCACGGCCTCGCCGGTGCCGAGCGCGGTGAGGACCTCCTCCAGGTCGTACGGGGAGTTGGGGAAGGTCTTCACGGTTGCCTTGAGGGCCTTCTGGTCGTCGGGCGTGAAGGCGCGCAGCGCGTGCTGGACCCGGTTGCCGAGCTGGGCGAGGACATCCCCGGGCACGTCCTTGGGCGTCTGTGTGACGAAGAAGACGCCGACCCCCTTCGAGCGAATCAGCCGGACGGTCTGGGTGATGGCGTCCAGGAATGCCTTCGACGCGTCGTTGAAGAGCAGGTGCGCCTCGTCGAAGAAGAAGACGAGTTTGGGCTTGTCCACGTCCCCGACTTCCGGCAGATCGTGGAAGAGGTCGGCGAGCAGCCACATCAGGAACGTGGAGAAGAGCTGCGGTTTGTCCTGCACGGCGGGCAGTTCCAGGACGGAGACCGTGCCCCGCCCGTCCCCCGTCACACGCGACAGCTCACTCGTGTCGAACTCCGGCTCCCCGAAGAACGGGCTCATCCCCTGCGCCTCGAACGCCGTCAGCGAGCGCAGGATCACCCCGGCCGTGGCCGTGGAGAGCCCGCCGATGCCCTTGAGCTCGGACTTCCCCTCGTCGGAGGTCAGGAAGGTCACCACGGCCCGCAGATCCTTCAGGTCGACCAGCTCCAAACCCTTCTGGTCGGCGTAGTGGAAGATCAGGCCGAGCGACTGCTCCTGGGTCTGGTTGAGCTGGAGCACCTTGGACAGCAGGACCGGCCCGAAGCTGGTGACGGTCGCGCGTACGGGGATGCCGTGGCCCATGCCCCCGAGGGCGTAGAACTCGCAGGGGAACCCGGCCGGCGTCCACTCCTGGCGGACCTCCCCGGCCCGTGCCCGCACCTTGTCGTTCTCCTGACCCGGCGCCGAGATCCCGGAGACGTCACCCTTCACATCGGCGAGGAACACCGGCACGCCCTGCGCGGACAACTGCTCCGCGACGAGCTGCAGGGTCTTCGTCTTGCCCGTACCGGTGGCCCCGGCGACCAGCCCGTGCCGGTTGAGCATCGGCAGCGGGATCCGGATCTGTACGTCCGGCAGGCACCGCCCGTCCCACAGCAGGGCGCCCAGATCGAGCGCGGGGCCCGTGAAGGCGTACCCGGAGGCGATTTCGAGGACCGGCCGCGGAAGCGCGGGAGCGCCGCTCACGCCTTCGGGTGCCTTTGCCGGCGGCGCTTCACTGTCAGTCATTTCAGACCCCTGTTCCCGGTTTGCCCAAGGCTGACCTCGGCCCGCATCCGAACCGATCTTGAAAGGGTGATCTAGGAGAATTACCGGTTTGCCCCTGTTTACGGCGTCATTTCCAGCGTCGCACTCCGCCACCATGGCTGCGCCCGGAAGCTCTTGACCGGTAGGCTTTCCGTGTGATCTTCAAGCGCATCGGAAACGGCCGGCCGTACCCCGACCACGGCCGGGAAAGCACCCGGCAGTGGGCGGACGTCGCGCCACGCCCGGTCCGCCTCGACCAGTTGGTGACGACCAAGGGTCAGCTCGACCTGGAAACGCTGCTCGCCGAGGACTCCACGTTCTACGGCGACCTCTTCGCGCACGTCGTGAAGTGGCAGGGCGATCTCTACCTCGAAGACGGCCTCCACAGAGCCGTCCGAGCCGCCCTCCAACAGCGCCAGGTCCTGCACGCCCGAGTCCTGGAACTGGACTGAGCGGGACTCTGCAGCCCGGTTCCGCAGGGGCCCCCGTCAGGGGCGCGAGGCTGTGACACATGCGGCTCCGCCGCGTGGGCGCGCTCGGCCACGGCCGGCCCGCACCCCGAAGCACCGCCCCCCGGCGGAGCGAATTGGCCCTTTCGGGTTGGACTGACCCCCGGTCAATGATCATCTAGTAGGCATCGCCGCCCAGGCGCACTACGCTGCGCCCATGAGCATGCTGACTCCCCCTGGCATGGGCGGCCAGTACAAGATCACGGGGGACAAGTACCCGCGGATGCGCAGAAACCGGGGGCGGCGCAGAATCGCGCTCGCGGTCGTCGCGTCCGTCGCCGCGCTCGGACTGATCGGCTGGGGAACGCTGCAGCTCATCGACGTCTTCACAGGCGGCGGCGACGAGGCTTCCGCGGCAGGACCGGCCGCCGACTGCACGGCATCCCCCACGCCCTCACCCTCGCCCTCCGCAAGCCCGGTCAAAGCCCTCCCCAGGCCCGGCCAGATCACCGTGAACGTCTTCAACGCCACCCCCCGCGGCGGCCTCGCCAAGGACACCGCCGACGAGTTGAAGAAACGCGGCTTCAAGATCGGCGACGTCGGCAACGCGACGAAGACGTACGACAAGAAGGTCAAGGGCGCCGGGATAGTCCTCGGTGCCAAGGCGGCCTCGGACGCCGCGCTCCCCGTCCTCGCGACGCAGCTCACCGGCGCCGAGCTGAAGACCGACACCCGCGCCAAGCCCGCCGAGGTCGACCTGATCCTCGGCACGGCCTTCAAGTCCCTGGCGAAGAAAGAGGACGCCGACAACGCCCTGACCACGTTGGCCAAGCCCGCACCGACGTCCTCGGCGACGAAGAAGAGCTGCTAGCGGGCCCCGTACGGACCCGCGCTCCGGAAGGGGCCGGGCCCGCCGCTCGCTATTCGGCCGCGCCGTACATCCGGTCGCCCGCGTCGCCCAGGCCCGGGACGATGTACCCGTGCTCGTTCAGGCGCTCGTCGACCGACGCGGTCACGACCGTGACGGGCGAGCCGGCCAGCTCGCGCTCCATGACCTCGACGCCCTCGGGGGCGGCGAGGAGGACCACGGCCGTCACGTCGTCGGCGCCGCGCTTCATGAGCTCCTGGATCGCCGCGACGAGCGTGCCGCCGGTGGCGAGCATCGGATCGAGGACGTACACCTGGCGGCCGGAGAGGTCGTCCGGCATGCGGGTCGCGTACGTGGACGCCTGGAGCGTCTCCTCGTCGCGAACCATGCCCAGGAAGCCCACCTCGGCGGTCGGCAGCAGGCGCACCATGCCGTCGAGCATGCCGAGGCCGGCCCGCAGGATCGGTACGACGAGGGGACGCGGGTGGGACAGCTTGACGCCCGTGGTCGGGGACACCGGGGTCACGATGTCGACCTGCTCGGTGCGCACGTCCCGGGTGGCCTCGTAGGCGAGCAGGGTGACCAGCTCGTCGGCGAGCCGCCGGAAGGTCGGGGAATCGGTGCGACGGTCGCGCAGCGTGGTGAGCTTGTGAGCGACCAGAGGGTGGTCGACGACGTGGAGACGCATGCCCACAAGGGTATCCGGGCTCCCGCCACCCGCCCCTCGCCCGCCACCGACTCGTCCGACACCTCGCCCCACCTCTAAACCCCGGCTGGCATCAAACCGCCCGCCGGAGGGAAAGTGGGAAGGACCGACTGGGGGTGTTGCCCATGTCCGACCCGGAGCAGCGGAGCCGTGAGGACCGCGAGGACCCGGTGAGCGAAGCCGCGCGACGCAGGCGCCGCGCCCAGTTCCTGCGGGAGCTCACGGAGGCGCGCGAGCTGCGCGACCGGGTGCAGCCCCGGCGGGCGAAGACGGCCCGGCTGCGCCACGCCATGCGCATGCGCACCTTCCGCTGGTAGCCGCGCCGACAGCCACGCCCGCGCAGGTCCCGCCCCGGGACCGTCCGCCCGGCGACCCGCCCGGCGACCCGCCCGGCGATCTCTCGGGAAGCCGCGTACGAGGCGGAGGCGTGTCGGCGTACGATCCCGCTGTCGGTGGGTGCTGGGCGCCCAGGTGAGGCCGTACGGCGGCGTGACGTACGCGACACGCGAAACGGGCGCTGCGACGCGACCGGGACACAGCGAGCCGAAGACCTCTCCTGAACGCTCCGTTTCTGCCACGATTCCGAGTGGGCGGGGCTCGGCACACGCGCTCCCCGCCCACAGCCTCCGCCGGGGGGACCCCCAACCGGCACGCCTATGACCAGTGGGAGAGTCACGGTGTACTTCGCCGCACTGCTCGCGCGCACCGAAGACGGGTGGGAAGCGAGCGACACAGAGCTCGACGATGTGGAGACCCTGTCGGATCTGACCGACCTGGCCCGCGAAGCCTCGGTCGACGACGACACGGTGCTCGTCTTCATCGAGCAGGAGGACGCGTGGTTCGGAGTCGTCCGCGTGGACGGCGAGGAGGACCCTCGCATCTACGTCTCGGACGCCGCGGCCGCCGCCCGCAGCTCGTACGGCGAGATCCTGCTCACGGACGAACTGCTCGGAAGGGAGCCGGACGACGACGTCGCCGACCTGGACTCCCTCGACCTCGACGGCACGGAGGACGGTGAACCCGAGGACGAGGCCGACGACGAGGACGACGTCGGCGCCACCGCCAAGGGTGAGGCCGTGCCGTCCGGACCCATCGGAGACCGCGAGGTCCTCACGGACCTCGGCGTGAACGAGAAGGAGCTGCTGGCCCTGGACAGCACCGACGCGCTCGGCGAGATCGCCGAGGTGCTCGGCGCGGCGGAGGTCCTGGAGACCGTCCGCTGACTCCCCCGAGCGCTCAGAACGAACAGGATCCCGTACGCGACCGCTGGCGGGCGGCGATGCGGCTCGCCCTGGACGAGGCCGGGTCGGCCGTCCGGGGCGGGGACGTCCCCGTCGGCGCCGTCGTGCTGTCCCCGGACGGCACGACGGTCCTCGCCACCGGCCACAACGAACGTGAGGCGACCGGCGATCCGACCGCCCACGCCGAGGTGCTCGCGATCCGCCGGGCCGCCGCGAAGCTCGGAGAGTGGCGGCTCACCGGGTGCACACTCGTCGTGACCCTCGAACCCTGCACGATGTGCGCGGGCGCGATCGTGCAGTCCCGCGTGGACCGCGTGGTCTACGGCGCCCGCGACGAGAAGGCGGGCGCGGCCGGCTCCCTCTGGGACGTCGTACGCGACCGTCGGCTCAACCACCGGCCCGAAGTGATCGCCGGCGTACTCGACGAGGAGTGCGCCCGGCTGCTCACCGACTTCTTCCGCGACCGCTGATCCGGGCGCCGTCGCGGCTGCCCCGCCGACGGCCGAATACCGATTTCGGAGCACGGCCCAACGTGGGCTAGGATCTCTCTCGGTAGCGTGTCCGAGCGGCCGAAGGAGCTCGCCTCGAAAGCGAGTGTGGCGCAAGTCACCGAGGGTTCAAATCCCTCCGCTACCGCTTCTGAAGGGTCCCGTCGAAAGACGGGGCCCTTCGTGCGTTCCGGCACGTTCCGGCGCGTTCCGGCGTGCGGTCCGAACTCGGCACTGCTTGAAAGATCGTCATATCAACTGCCCGGGTTACACTCACCGCCGGCAACAGGGGTCCCAACAGACGCAGCCGACAAGACAGCAGGCAGCAGGCACACGGGGAGGCCGCGATGGCGGTGAATTCGAAGAAGATCGCCGTCTACGTGCTCGTGGTCTTCGTGCTGTACGTGATCATCACTGACCCCAAGAAGGCCGCCGGGTACGTCGAGATAGGGTTTGAGGGCATTTCGAACGCCGCTCAGTCCGTCGGTGACTTCATGACGTGGGTCGCCGACGGGGCCAAGAACTAGGAGCCCCCGTGATCCGCCATCTGGTCCTCTTCAGGCTCAACGAGGGTGTGGAGCACGACGACCCGCGCGTCGTCGAGGGCGTCGCCGCCTTCCGCGCTCTCGGCGGGCAGATCCCCGAACTGAAGTTCTGGGAGTGCGAGTGGAACATCACCGACCGGCCCATCGCGTACGACTTCGCGATCAACTCGGCGGTCGAGGACACGGACGCGCTCAAGCGGTACATCGAGCACCCCGCGCACCAGGCGGGCGTCGCACTGTGGCGGGAGTTCGCCACGTGGGTGATCGCCGACTACGAGTTCTGAAGCGCGCCCGGCGCACGCCCCCGGCCCCTCGCCTGAACGGCGGGGGGGCCGTTTCGCGTCTCCGGCCCCGCTCGGAACCCGCCGGGAAACCTCCCCGGGCCCCAACTGACGCTCAACACGGAGTTATGCGGTGCTTGCACACAGTGCACATGTCTTGTGATGCTATGACCGCTTTTGACGGATGAGTTGACGGATGTTGACCGACCCAGAGGTGGAGTTGACCGTGCCGGCCAGTACTGCGCCTCAAGCACCGCCCCATGAGCCCCCGGCTCCACCCTCGGCCCCAGCCCAGGAGCGCCTTCCCGACACCCCGGAGGAAGGCTCGCAGCGCCGCCGCGGCGCCGACACCCGGGCCCTGACCCAGCTGCTCTTCGGCGAGCTCAAGAACCTTGAGCCCGGCAGCCCCGAACACGGCCGGGTGCGGGCCGCGCTGATCGAGGCGAACCTCCCGCTGGTGCGGTACGCCGCCGCCCGGTTCCGGTCGCGCAACGAGCCCATGGAGGACGTCGTCCAGGTCGGCACCATCGGCCTGATCAACGCCATCGACCGCTTCGACCCCGACCGGGGCGTGCAGTTCCCGACCTTCGCGATGCCCACGGTGGTCGGCGAGATCAAGCGGTACTTCCGCGACAACGTCCGCACGGTCCACGTACCGCGCCGGCTGCACGAGCTGTGGGTCCAGGTGAACAGCGCGACCGAGGACCTCACGACGGCCTTCGGACGCACGCCCACGACCGGCGAGATCGCCGAACGGCTGCGGATCACCGAGGACGAGGTCCTGGCCTGCATCGAGGCCGGACGCTCGTACCACGCGACCTCCCTGGAGGCCGCCCAGGAGGGCGACGGGCTGCCCGGGCTCCTCGACCGGCTCGGCTACGAGGACCCCGCGCTCGACGGGGTCGAACACCGCGACCTCGTACGGCACCTCCTCGTCCAGCTCCCCGAGCGGGAGCAGCGGATCCTTCTCCTGCGCTACTACAGCAATCTGACGCAGTCACAGATCAGCGCCGAACTGGGCGTCTCGCAGATGCATGTGTCAAGACTTCTCGCCCGCAGCTTCGCCAGACTGCGATCCGCAAACAGGATCGAGGCGTAACCCTCAGGAGCGAATCGCTCTCAAGGGCTTTTCCCGACGTTTCTGCGTCTAAAAAGCGTCAGACCCCCCTTTTCCAGGGCCTATTCACCCTTCAGGTGTCGACATGTCACTACAGCGTGTTGCCGACATGTGACATTCTTCCGGTGACGCGTTTGCCGCAGCCCCACCTCCGGTATTCAGGTGGAGGCTGCGTTCCTTCGACGGGAGCGTCCGCCGCGACCGTCCGCGACCCAAAGGGGGTGGCATGTCCGCAGACCAGGGCAGCTCGAAGGTGCTCACGCTCACGAAGAGCGAACCCGCGCCCGACGCGCTTCAGAGTGTCGTTGCCGTTGTTCCGGCCGTCCCGGCCGTGGAAGCCCCGGCCTTTCCCCCGACCCCGGAAGTCATCGACACCCGCACCCTGTCCCGCTCCCTGTTCCTGCGGCTCGCCGCACTCGACGAGAACAGCCCCGAGCGTGCCTACGTACGGGACACGCTCATCGAGCTCAACCTCCCGCTGGTGCGTTACGCCGCCGCGCGTTTCCGGTCGCGCAACGAGCCGATGGAGGACATCGTCCAGGTCGGCACCATCGGCCTGATCAAGGCGATCGACCGCTTCGACTGCGAACGCGGGGTCGAGTTCCCGACGTTCGCGATGCCGACGGTCGTGGGCGAGATCAAGCGGTTCTTCCGGGACACCTCGTGGTCGGTGCGGGTGCCGCGCCGCCTCCAGGAGCTGCGGCTGGCCCTCACCAAGGCCAGTGACGACCTCTCCCAGAAGCTGGACCGCTCGCCGACCGTCGCCGAACTGGCCGTCGTCCTCGGCGTGTCCGAGGAGGACGTGGTCGACGGCCTCGCGGTCGGCAACGCGTACACGGCGTCGTCGCTCGACTCGCCGGCCCCCGAGGACGACGGCGGCGAGGGTTCCCTCGCGGACCGCCTCGGCTACGAGGACACGGCGCTGGAGGGCGTCGAGTACCGCGAGTCCCTGAAGCCCCTGCTGGCCAAGCTCCCGCCCCGCGAGCGGCGGATCATCATGCTCCGCTTCTTCGCGAACATGACGCAGTCGCAGATCGGCGAGGAGGTCGGCATCTCACAGATGCACGTCTCCCGACTGCTCACGCGGACGCTGTCCCAGCTGCGGGAAGGTTTGATCTCCGACTGAGACCGGACCGGGGATCTCCGACCGGGATCCCTACCGAGGGTTCATAATTGACGACCCGTCAGCCACACTGGCGCGATGCGCCGACGGATGGGTCAGAAGTCGATTCGTGGTCGCCGAGGTGCCCTTGGGGGTGCCTCGGCGGCTGTCGTCTGCCTGGGGACGGTCCTCGCCGCCTGCGGAACCGGCGGCGGCAGCGAGGGTTACGTCGCCGTGCAGCGCCCCGCGTCCTCCGGCGAGGCGGTGGCACCCACCGGGGACGTGGAGTTGGTGCCGCTGGAGGGCGCTTCGGCGCCCGAAGGGGCGACGGATGACGGCAGTTCGGGGGCTCCGGGCAGTCCGGGAAGCGGGAGCGCGGGCGGTGGCGGCTCGGCCGGGCCCGGGCCGGGCTCCGCGTCGGGGTCCGACGGCGGTGGTCGTACGACTCCGTCGACGGGCGTGGGCGACTCGGGTTCCGGATCCGACTCCGGTGCCGCGAGCGGGAGTTCCGGCCCTGACACCGGCACCGGCACACCGGGCGGCGACCCCGGGAGTCCCGCAAGCCCCGCGAAGCCCGGGCCCGCCGTGCTCGACATCGGTGACCCCGAGCGGGAGCCCGCCGACAAGCGCTGGTGCGAGAAGGTCACCGTCGGTTTCCACAACACCGGGGGCACCGCGGTGCGTTCGGGCACGGTGACTCTCGGGACGCACATCATCGGGGCGCTCGGGATCGACTGGGCGACCGTCGAGTCGGCCGAGAAGCTTCCCGCGCCGATCGCTCCGGGCGCGCGGGAAGAGAAGACCTGGACGGTGTGCGTCGACGCGTGGCGTGTGCCGCTGGGCATGCACGTCGAGACGCGGGACGTGTCCGTCCGGTTCGAGTAGGAGCAGGCGGGGGCACCTTGCGGTGCCCCGGCCTACGTGAAGACCTGCGTGAGGCCTACTTGAGCGCGAGCCAGGCGACGACGGCCACGACCGCGACGGCCACGATCACGCCGACGATCACGCCGATGCGGGGGCCCGCGGGGGCCACCTGCTGGCGGGTGCTCTGCGGGTCGTCGACGAACGCTCGGAACATCTGGGTGCTACCCGCGGGGTCGTTGTTGCCCTCGGGGCCCTGGGTGTTTGCCATGGGCCTGGACTCTAGGTGGCGGCTCGGGTGAACGTCCACCCGGGTGCCCTCTGGGCCGACCAGGAATCCGGCCCGGGCCGGCCTTCCGGGCCACGCCCCCCAGTTGTCACGTGGCCGCCGACCTGTGTTGCCCGCGCAGTTCCCCGCGCCCCTGAAGACCGGTGGCCAAGGCCGGTTCGCAACGTGCGGGTTGGTCTGTGTTGCTCGCGCAGTTCCCCGCGCCCCTAAAAAGCCCAAGGCCGGTTCGCAGTGTGCGGGTCGGTCTGTGTTGGCCGCGCAGTTCCCCGCGCCCCTTACGGGGCGCGGCGGATGGTGCAGCGGGCCGGCGGGGACGTGGCGGGATGTGGGGCCGCAGCGTACGAGGACACCAGCAAGCGGTCACCGTGCGGCAACCGCGCCTTACGTCACCGGCTGCGGACACACGTCCCGCCACGGCCCCGCACCCCACAGACGAACCGCAACCCCAACCACCCAGGGGCGCGGGGAACTGCGCAATCCTTCACCCGACCCAGCCACAACACCACCGCACCCACACCCACACCCACAGACGAACCCCCACCTGCAAATTTACGTTCACCAGCGCTTGCCTTTGCCAAGGTTTTAAGCCCCCCACCCCCATTTTCATTTGCCTGCAGCAACCAACAGTTCTTATGGTTGCCTGAAGCAACAAACCAGGGAGGTGCGAGATGGCTGCTCGACGTCAGTACGAGGAGCTGGCCCGGCAACTCAGCGCCATCGGTGCTGTGAAGCGCGGCCTCGGCCGAGTCCTCCCGCACGAGTGCCCCGCAGGCTCCGCCGCCGTGCTCACCCTGCTCGACCGGCACGGCGAGATGCGGATGAGCCGCCTCGCGGAGCTGCTCGCCATCGACATGTCGGTGACGAGCCGGCACGTGGCACACGTGGCGGAACGCGGCTGGATCGACCGTTCCCCCGACCCCGCCGACAAACGCTCACGCATCCTGCGGCTCACCCCCGCCGGCCGCGACATGCTCGCCGAGCTCTCCGAGCGCTACATGAACGCGCTCGTCCACTACCTGGCGGACTGGTCGGAGGACGAGGTCGACCAGCTCAACACCATGCTCGACCGCCTACGCACCAGCTTCGGCGACTGCAGGCCCGTACCGGCCGCACTCGCCGTACCCCCGGTACCGCCCGCGCCACCACCCCCACCCCCACCAACACCCCTCGTCGAGCAGACAACCCGTACACCCGCATGACGCATCACAAGAAAAGGAAGCCCATGGCAACGACCACACCAGCCGGTGTGCGGGGCTCACACGCCAAGCACGGAGGCGCCGGAGGTGCCGGAGGAGTCGCCGACGGCGCCCCGATGACGCACCGGCAGATCATGGAGGCCCTCTCCGGACTGCTGCTCGGCATGTTCGTCGCGATCCTGTCGTCGACGATCGTCACCAACGCCCTGCCCGAGATCATCGGCGACCTGGGCGGCGGCCAGTCCGCCTACACCTGGGTCGTCACCGCCGCTCTGCTGTCGATGACCGCCGCGACGCCCCTGTGGGGCAAGCTCGCCGACCTGTACAGCAAGAAGGCGCTCGTCCAGATAGCCCTCGTCATCTACGTCCTGGGATCGGCCGCCGCGGGCCTGTCGCAGAACACCGGCATGCTGATCGCCTGCCGCGTGGTGCAGGGCATCGGCGTGGGCGGTCTGTCGGCCCTCGCGCAGATCGTGATGGCGGCGATGATCTCCCCGCGCGAGCGCGGCCGGTACTCCGGCTACCTCGGCGCCACGTTCGCGGTCGCGACCGTCGGCGGCCCGCTGCTCGGCGGTGTCATCACCGACACCAGCTGGCTCGGCTGGCGCTGGTGCTTCTACGTCGGTGTGCCGTTCGCGGTCATCGCGCTGATCGTGCTGCAGAAGACCCTGCACCTGCCCGTGGTGAAGCGGGACGTGAAGGTCGACTGGGGCGGTGCGTTCCTCATCTCCGCCGCGGTCTCGGTGCTGCTGCTCTGGGTCACCTTCGCGGGTGACAAGTACGAGTGGGTGTCGTGGCAGACGTACGCCATGGTCGGCGGTGCCGTCGCCCTGGGTCTGCTGTTCGTGCTCGTGGAGTCGAAGGCCGAGGAACCCATCATCCCGCTGCGGCTCTTCCGCAACCGGACCATCACCCTCTCCTCCCTCGCCTCGCTCTTCGTGGGTGTCGCGATGTTCTCCGGCACGGTCTTCTTCAGCCAGTACTTCCAGCTGGCGCGGGACAAGTCCCCGACCATGTCGGGTGTCATGACGATCCCGATGATCGGTGGCCTGTTCATCTCCTCCACCGTCTCCGGGCAGATCATCACCAAGACGGGCAAGTGGAAGGTCTGGCTGGTCAGCGGCGGTGTCCTGATCACCGCGGGGCTCGGTCTGCTGGGCACCATCCGGTACGACACGGACTACTGGCGCGTGGCCGTCTTCATGGCGCTGCTGGGTCTCGGCATCGGCATGATGATGCAGAACCTGGTGCTGTCCACGCAGAACCAGGTGTCGCCGGAGGACCTCGGCTCGGCCAGCTCCACGGTGACCTTCTTCCGCTCCCTCGGCGGCGCGATCGGCGTCTCCGCGCTGGGCGCGGTGATGGCCAACCGGATCACGGACTACGTCAAGGACGGTCTGACCGGGATCGACCCCAAGTACGCGGCCGCCGCGGGCGATTCGCACAACAGCAGCATCCCGGACATGGACGCGCTGCCCGCGCCGCTGCGCACGGTCATGGAGAGCGCGTACGGGCACGGCATCGCGGACGTCTTCATGATCGCGGGCGCGCTGGCGCTGATCGCCTTCCTCGTCACGCTGTTCATCAAGGAGGTTCCGCTGCGTACGTCGGGTGCGCTGGCGCAGGCCGCCGAGGCGCAGCCGGACGTCACGGCCGTCGCGGAGGCCGTCCCGGCCGCGACCGTCACCGCCGAGGCCGACGAGCGCGTCCCGAGCTGGGCCGTCGCGGACACCGGCGCCGGAACCGGCAACGGAACCGGCTCCGGCGCCGAGGCCGGACCCGCGGGCACCCAGCGGCTCGCGGCCGTCGCCACCATGGCGACCGGACCGGGCGCCGCCTCCGGCAACGGCTCGGGCGGGGTCGCGGTGCGCGGCTACGTCCGCGGTGCCGAGAGCGCGCCCGTCCCCCGGGCCGCCGTCACGCTGATCTCCCTCGCGGGCCGTCAGCTGGGCCGCTCGGTCGCGCAGGGCGACGGCGCCTACGCGGTGGACGCGCCCGGCACGGGTTCGTACGTGCTGATCGCCTCCGCGGACGGGTTCCAGCCGCAGGCCTCGACGATCGTCGTGAACGGTGAGCCGCTCGCGTACGACATCCTGCTGAGCGGGACGAGCGGGCTGTCCGGCACGGTGAAGGCCGCCGAGGGCGGGAAGCCGGTCGTGGGCGCGATGGTCATCGTGACCGATGTGCGCGGGGACGTGCTGGCCACCGGGACCACCGGTGAACAGGGCGAGTTCGCCTTCGCCGAGCTGGTGCCGGGCGCCGTGACCGTCGCGGTGAACGCCGCCGGGCACCGGCCGCGGGCCCTGCCCGTCGAGGTCGGCGGCACCGGGGTCACCCGGATCGAGGTCGCGCTCACCGCTGGCGCGCAGCTCCAGGGCGTCGTGCGGGCACCCGGCGGACCGCTGGGCGACGCCCGGGTCACGCTCGTCGACGCGGCGGGCAACGTGGTCGGCAGCTCCACCACCGGGGCCGACGGGGCGTACGCCTTCGCCGACCTGGACAGCGGCGAGTACACGGTCATCGCGACCGGCTACCCGCCGGTGGCCACGGCGCTGACCGTGAACGGCGGCGGCGTGGACGGCCACGACATCGAACTCGCCCACCCCGGCGAGTAGTTGAGAACCAGTTGATCACCCCGGCCCGTGGTGCGTGCTCGTAAGCGGAGACACGCCCCACGGGCCGGTTTCATCACGAGAGGTTGCTTGCCATGGGACTGACCGCGCGGATCCGTACGCGGGACGGCTGGGCCGTGTCGCACGCGGTCGTCACGGTGATCGACGGGACGGGCACGCAGGTGGTGCGCGCCGAGGCGGACGAGGAGGGCGGCGTACGGGATGCGACGGAGCTCGCGCCCGGGGCGTACACCGTGATCGTCACGGCCGTCGGGTACGCGCCCGCCGCGTCCAGCGCGATCGTGACGGCGAGCGGCCGAGCCGCTGTCGGCACCGTCACCCTTGCCCGGCAGGGCGGCACCGAACTGCCGCCGCCCGGCCCCTGGACCGTCGACCCGGCCCACTCCTCCGTGGGCGCCGTCGCCCAGCACCTGGGCATCTCCAGCGTGCACGGGCGGTTCACGGAGTTCGCGGGCTCGATCGACATCGCACCGGACGAGGTGGCCAAGTCCCGGGTGGAGGCGGTGATTTCGGCGGCCTCCATCGACACGGGCAACGCCATGCGCGACGGCCACCTGAAGTCCCCGGACTTCCTGGACGTCGAGCGCCACCCGGAGATCACGTACGTCTCGACGGGCCTGACCCCGGCCACCGGCACCGACCGCTGGACGGTCCACGGCGAACTGACCATGCACGGGGTCATGCGGCCGGTCGACCTGGACCTGGCCTACCTGGGCACGGGCGCCGACCCCTGGGGCGGCACGCGCGCGGCCTTCCGCGCCACCACCGAACTGCGCCGCGAGGACTTCGCGATGAACTACAACCAGGTGCTCCAGGCGGGCATCGCGGCGATCGGCACGACGCTGAAGGTGGAGCTGGACATCCAGGCGGTGCAGGGCGGGACGCTACCGTCGCTGTGACGCCCGGCGGTCCGACGCCCCGTTCGTCGACTTGTTCGTCGACTTGTTCGTCGACTCGGCCGTCGTGCGGGCCACCAAGTCGCCGCACAGGTCGCGGAGTTTGATGTTCGAGTCCTGGGAGACGCGGCGCAGGGCGTCGAGTGCCGTCTGCGCGGTGCAGCGCTCCCGGGCCATGAGGATGCCGATCGCCTGGTCGATCACGCTGCGCGAGAGCAGCGCCGTGCGGACGTCCCCCGCGGACGCCCGCTCGCGCTCGATGCGCAGGGCGGCGTTGACGGCGTCCGAGGCGTTCGCCGCGAAGTCCCTGGCCGCGTGGCGGCTCCCGTGGAAGGCGCCCTCCGTCGTGGCGTAGAGGTTGAGGGCGGCATCGGTCTCACCGTCGACCGCGAGCGGCACGGCCAGCACCGAACGGACTCCCTTGGAGAGCGCGTACGCGGCGTACGTGGGCCAGCGGTCCTCCTCGGCCAGGTCGGGCGCGTGCTGCTCCGCGTCCGAGTCCGCCGCCCGGACGCAGGGCCCGTCGCCGTTCTCGTACTGCCGCTGGTCGAGCCCGCTGGGCAGGCCGCCGGTGCCCGCCACCGTGAGCAGGCGCCCGTCGCGGCGCACGGTGATGCTGCACGCCTCGGCGCCCGCCACGGCGTGCACCGCACGGTCCGTGAGATCGCGCAGCAGCGTGTCCAGACCGCCGCTGCCGGCCAGCGCCTGGTGCAGCGTCGCGGACTCCGGGGCGGTGACACGCGGCCGCCGCTCGTCGTGATGGTCGCGATCGGCGGGATCGGCGGGATCGGCTGGGAGTCTCATGGGGCACGGGTATCCCGTCGGTGCCCGGTCAGTCGCCGCTCCTGGCGTCGACGATCCGTCTGGCCAGGTCACGGAGCTTGACGTTCTCCCGCTGGGAGGTCCGTACGAGGCTGTCGAAGGCCTCCGCCGCGTCGATGTCGAGGCGTTCCATGAGGATGCCGGTGGCCTGGCCGATCAGGTCCCGGGTGCGCATGGCCTCGGTGAGCTGTTCGCGGGCGGTCGCCGAGTCGAACGCGATGCTGACGTGCGCGGTGAACAGCCGGCCGATCCGGGTGGCCGAGTCGTCGAAGGCCCGCGGCTTGGTCGCGTACGCCGTGAGGACGGTGAGCCGCTGGCGTTCGGCGCGCAGCCGGAGCGAGAGCACCGAGCGCAGTCCGAGGTCGGAGAGGGCGGGTTCGCCGTCGTCGTCGCCGGACGCGCTGTCCTCGATACGGGCGACCGGGGAGGTCCACAGCCGGGTCCAGTGCCGGTGGTCCCCGCCCGAGGCCAGGGCTTCGGCGGAGCGGACGATGTCGTCGGTCCAGGCGAGGGTCTGGCGGTGGGCCTTGCGCTCGATGACGGAGATACCGGCGTGCTCGGCGCCGGGGAGGATGTGCACGGCGAGCCGGACGGCGGTGCGCAGGGTGCTGCGGGGACCGGACGTCTCGTGCAGCTGTTGAGCCGCGACCGTCAGTGTCTCGGCCAGCTCAAGACCCCCAGGAAAACGGGGCAATTCGGAAAACTCAGACGCAGCCACCACGAACCTCTTCGGCATGCACGGCCCCGGATCCCGTCGTCGGATGGACGACAGACCCCGGCGGCTGTGCGCAGGAGAGCTCCGCAGCACATTCCCGACTGCGAGCACAGGACGAAGAGCCACTTTAGCTGCTCTGTTGGGGTGAGGGCGCGGCTCTTCGTACGTGCTTCCGATCTCGCCCGCACGCGTGGTGGAATGGGCGTGCGGGTCAGGAAGCGGCCTCATCGGAATCCGGAGAGACGTCTGCCAGGTGAGTGCGATGACCTTCTTCCCGAACCCTTACGACCTGCCGGAATGCACCCTGCTCGGGTTTCCCTCGGAGATCGACCTGAGCAACGCCGACGTCGTCCTCGTCGGCGCCCTGGACGTCGTGGACGCCAGGAGGGACCGGCTGCGGCTGCTGGTCCTGGACCTCACCCGTACGCGCTTCATGGACTCCCAGGGCGTCCGGGTGGTCGCCGGCGTCCGCGGGCGGCTGCCCCGGCCCGCCCAACTGCGCGTGGCGGCACGGCCGAACGGGATGGCGAGCCGTGTCCTGGAGCTGACGGGAATGCGCCGGGACGTACCGGTGTACGACAACCTCACGGAGGCGATCGAGTCGTAGGCCAAGTCCTGGACCGAGTCCCGGACCGAGTCCTGGCCGAGTCCCGGACCGAGTCCTGGCCGAGTCCCGGACCGAGTCCTGTGCCTGGCGAGTCCTAGGCTGGGGGCATGGCATCGAACATCGCGACGAACACGTCCGTCTCCCTCGACGACCTGCTGGACTTCGTACGCCCCCGCCACCGCGCCATCCTGCTGACGCGCAGGTCGGACGGCGGTCCCCAGGGTTCCCCGCTGACCTGCGGAGTGGACGACTCGGGCCGGATCGTCGTCTCGACCTACCCGGAGCGCGCCAAGACCCGCAACGCCAAGCGCGACGACCGCGTCAGCCTCATCGTCCTGAGCGACGAGTGGAACGGCCCCTGGGTCCAGATCGACGGCACGGCCGAGGTGATCGACTCCCCCGACTCCGTCGAGCCCCTCGTCGAGTACTACCGCAACATCGCGGGCGAGCACCCCGACTGGGACGAGTACCGAGAGGCCATGCTCAAGCAGGCCAAGTCCATCATCAGGATCACCCCCGAGAAGTGGGGCCCGGTGGCAACGGGCGGCTTCCCGGCGAGGCTTGCTCCGCAGGAGTAGACCCCTTTTCGGGCAGGGGTCGCCGCACACTTTCAGGGGCGCGGGGCTGCACCAATGTGCGGCTCCTCCCCCCGCACCACCGACTCGATCCCCGTGATCACCAGATCGAGCGCGAAGTGAAAGTCCCGCTCGTACATCTCCTCGACCGTGTTGCCCCCACGAGCCCGCATGATCTCCTTGGACTCCTGGAGAACGTCGTCGAGTTCAGGAGCCTGCCGAAGCGTGCTCAGGGACTGCTGGAAGTACTCGTCCGGGCTCAGCCCCGCGTCGGCGGACCGCTGCGTGAGATGCCCCTCGATCGTGCCGAAGCCGTACACGAACTGGAAGACGGCGGAGATGGCCCCGGTCAGCCGGTGCGTGGGCAGCCCGGTCCTGCGGATCACCTGTTGCACGGTGCGCGAGAAGGCGACCGACCTGGGCCCGATATTGAGGAACGTTCCCACGAGCGGCGACACCCAGGGATGCCGGACGAGCAGCGCCCGGTACCCGACGGCCAGCGCCCGGAGCTGGTCCCGCCAGTCCTCGCCCGACTCCGGGTCCGGCAGCTCCAGTTCGCCGAACACCGCGTCGAGGGCGAGTTCGAGAAGATCGTCCTTGGTGTCCACGTACCAGTAGACGGACATCGCGGTCACGTTCAGCTCGGCGGCCAGTCGGCGCATGGAGAACTTGGCCAGTCCCTCCGCGTCGAGCAGCCGTACCGTGACCTCGGTGATCCGGTCCCGGTCGAGCGACGACGGCTGCCCGCCCCGGGCACCGCCGCCCCGCGGGGCCTTGCCCTCCAACCAGACGCTGGTCCGCGCCGGACGCTCGGCCCGGTCGGCTGCCCTCACCATGGCGCACCTTCCTCGGAACTCTTGGGGAGGGGGCACCCCGGCCGGGATCACCGAGGTCCGTCCCCTCCCTGATGCTAAGCGGGTCCTATGCCGCAATCGTCACCGCGGAGTCTGCCCGTTCGGCCCTCCGGAGCAACGCCGCGGCCAGCACTCCGCCGAGGAAGACCGCCGCCGCGCCCACCAGCTGACTGGTCTCCAGACCCGAGGCGAACGCGTCCGTGATCCGCGCGCGCTCGGCCGTCGACCCCGCGGAGGCCAGCGCCGCCGGGAGGGAGGACGCCTCGACCGGGATCAGCGCGGCGAAGCGGGCGTTGAGGACTGCGCCGAGCACCGCCACTCCGAGCCCGAGGCCGAACTCGTTGAGCGTGCCGTTGACGCCCGCGCCCACTCCGGCCTTCTCCCGCGGGATCGCGCTCATGATGGCGTGCGCCATGGCGGGCCCGGCGACCGCGGAGCCCGCGCCGATGAGCACCAGCCCGAGCAGCGTGCCGGCGTACCCGCTCGCCGCGAGGGTCGCGATCGACACCAGGCCGCCCGACATCAGCGTCATGCCGAGCGCGATCGACACCGGATTGCCCAGCTTCGCCGTCCACCTGGCCGACAGACCGGTGAAGTTGAGGGCCACGATGGTCAGCGCGAGCGGCGCCGTGCGCAGCCCCGCCTCCAACGGCCCGTACCCCAGGACGAACTGGAGGTGCTGGGTCAGCAGGAACAGCGAGCCGCCCATGCCGAAGGCGATCAGTACGGCACCGGAGACCGCGCCCGTGAACCGCTGGTCCCGGAAGAAGTGCAGGTCCAGCATCGGATACGGGATCCGGCTCTCCCAGTACGCGAAGAGGGCGAGGACCACCACCGCGGCGGCCGCCGGGACGAGCACCCGGCCGGAGGTCCAGCCGCGCTCGGGGCCCGAGATGATCGCGTACACCAGGGAGGCCATGCCGATCGTGGAGAGCAGGGCACCCAGGAGGTCGGGGCGGTCGCCGCGCCGGTTCTTGGACTCGGGCACGAGGGAGATCACCGCGAAGAGTGCCAGCGCCACCACCGGCAGGTTGATCAGGAAGATCGCGCCCCACCAGAAGTGGTCGAGCATGAAGCCGCCGAGCAGCGGACCGGTCGCGAAGCCGAGCGCGGCGACCGCGCTCCAGATGGCGATCGCCTTCGGCTGCTCCTCCGTCGTGAAGATCTGCATCACGACGGCGAGCGTGGTGGTGACCAGGAGCGCGCCGCCGACGCCCATGCCCGCGCGGGCGGCGATCAACTGCCCGGTGGAGTCGGCGAGTCCGGCGGCCAGCGAGCCGATGCCGAACAGGACGAGTCCGCAGACCAGCATCTTCTTGCGGCCGTAGCGGTCGGCCGCGCTGCCCGCGGTGAGCAGCAGGCCCGACTGCACGAGCGAGTACGCGTTGATCATCCACTGGATGTCCGCGGTGCCGGCGTCCAGCTCCTCGGTGAGGGAGGGGATCGCGACGTTCAGCACGGTGTTGTCGAGCAGCACGGTGAGCTGGGCGACGGAGATGACACCGAGGATCAGCCAGCGCCGGGGGTGGGCTTGGCCTTGCGAGATTGACATGCCATACACCGTAGAACAACTCCCATACGCTGTACAACACAAAAAAGAGAGGGGTGGGGGGGGGGGGGGGTTGGGGGGGGGCCCCCCCCCCCCCCCGGCCCCCCCCCCCCCCCCCCCCCCCGGCGCGCCCCCCCCCCACCCCGCCGCGCGGGCGGGGGTGAGAAGTTG